>JAOZUP010000056.1:0-6879 GCA_029938595.1 Thermoanaerobaculales bacterium
TGAGCTGTCAAACCGGTATCGCGTGGATGGTCTACCGACCGTTCTCGTCCTCGACGCAAACGGACGTGAGATCGGGCGCATCCCCGGCTACATGCCGCCCACTGGATTCCTGGAAAAAGTAGAGGGAATCCTCCAGCAAAGCTGAAGGAGAGCTGTTAGCTATTAGCTGTTAGCAATTAGCTCGGCCACTCATCAAAGCCACCCGTGTGGATCGGTTTCCTCATTCGTTCTGATTTCAAGGTGTCTGTTTCGATGAGCTAACAGCTAATTGCTAATTGCTGGCGCCAGCCGCCTCGCGGTCCAACGCCCTCTGCTCCGCCGCGGTCGGCGTCGGTTTGAGGCGTTCGTCGGCCACCTCGATGGACTCGAAGGTCGGCATGGGCTCGCCTGGTTTGGGCGTGTAGTAGGGGAGCTGGAAGGGCCAGATCAACTCCTTGATTTCGGCCATCTCCTCGCGGCAGGGTTCCATCGGCTCGGTGCCGTCGAGAAAAGCCTCGAGGATGACATCGGTCTGATACCTACAGGGAGGCACGGCGCGTTCGCCGGTCATCGCGTCCACCGGCGTGAACACCACGCCCGCCGGCACTGGAAAGTCCTCGGCGCGCTCGCTGTCCGAGAGCGTGTCAAGATAGGCGGCCATGAAATTGTTCCATATCGGCTGTGCGGCCCTCGCGCCGGTCATCTTCTTGCCGATGGATTCCTTACGATCGCGGCCGACCCAAACACCGACCGTGATCCGGGGAGAAAAGCCCACGAACCATGCGTCGGAGTACGAGTCGGTGGTCCCCGTCTTGCCGCCGAGGTTGGCCGGCAGCCAGCGCGCCGAAACGCCGGTGCCCCGGTCGATCACGCCCTCGAGAATGTTGAGGACCAGGTAGGTCACGGCCTCGGGCATCACCTGCCGGCTGCTCGGGAAAAACCGCTCCACGAGGCGGCCGTCCCGGTCGAAGATCTCCGAGATGTAGTACGGCTCGGGCACATCACCGAGGTTGGCGATCCCCGAGTATGCGCGGACCAGGTCGATCAGCCTCACCCCGAGCGAGCCGAGAGCGAGCGAGGCATAAGGATGGAGCTCGGTGCTGATCCCGAAATTTTTCGCTGTCTCGACGACCGACTGGCTGCCCGCCAGCTGCTGTAGCTTGACCGCAGTGGCGTTGTAGCTCAGCTCGAGGGCACGTCTGAGGGTCGTGATGCCGTAGTACTGGTTGTAGTAGTTCTTGGGACAGTAGGTGAGCTCGCCGGTCGCGTCGGGGAGCAGGAAGGGCCCGTCAAAGAGCGAATCGGCCGGAGTGAAGCCGTGCTGAAAAGCAGTCAAATAGACGAAGGGCTTGAAGGCCGAGCCGCACTGCAGCTCCGATTGCACTGCCCGGTTGAACTCCGAGCGCCGGAAGTCGAAGCCCCCAACCAGGGCGAGAATCGCTCCCGTCCGGTTGTCCATCGCGACAAACGCACCCTCGATCTCAGGTTCCTGGAGGAGCTGGACCTCGAGGGTGGTCTCGGGATCCTCGGGCAAGGCGTCGGGTAGCCGCACCAGCACCAAATCGCCGCTCTTGAGGATCCGCTTGAGCGAGGAGGCGCGGGTCCACTTCAAGGCCTCGCGGTCGAGGCTCGCCGAACGGGGGCCGATGCGCAGCTCGGCCTTACGGGTCTCGACGCCTACCACTACAGCCTTGACCATCTTGCCGGGAACCAGCTCGAGCTGCTGCCACGAGCGATCCTCATACTCATCAACCGACTCGACGAGTCCCTCGGCAATCACGTTGGGTGGTCGGCGATAGCCAATGTAGTTCATCTCGAGCTCGACGAGTCCGTTGCGAAGCACGGTTTCCGCCGTCTCCTGAAGCCACGGGTCCATCGTCAGGTGCACCTGGAGCCCGCTGGTGTAGAGCGCGTCGGTGCCGAATCGGCGCTCGATCTCCTTGCGCGTCATCTCGAGGAAATAGGCCCCGCTCACCACCCGTTCGCGGTGGAGCTCCACGCCGAGTGGCTGTGCCGCTGCCTCCTCGAAGGCGGCGGCATCGATGAACTCGAGCTCGAGCATCCGTTCCAGCACCTTGTTACGACGGTTGAGGGCGTTTTCGGGCCGTCTTATGGGGTCGTACTTGTTGCTGGCGCTCGGTATCATGCCCGCCAACAGCGCTGCCTCGGACAGGCTCAGCTCGATCGCCGGCTTTTGAAAGTAGAGCTCGGACGCCGCCTGCACACCATAAGCGCCGTGACCGAGGAAGATCTGGTTGGCGTACAGGGTGAGGATTTGGTCCTTCGAGTACCGTTTCTCGATGTCGAGAGCGAGCAGGGCTTCCTTGACCTTACGGCCGATCGTGCGCTCACGTTTGAGAAAGAGGTTGAGAGCGAGTTGTTGGGTCAGGGTCGAGGCCCCGCCGCGGGAGCCGATTCGGCGGTCCAGCACGCTGTACCAAGCCGCCCGCAGGACCGCCTTCGGGTCGACCCCGCCGTGGGTGTAAAAGTCGGCATCCTCGATCGCCACCACCGCGAGCTTGAAGTCGTCCGGAATATCCTCCGGCCGCAGAACCACTCGTTGCTCGATGGCATACGACGCTACCTGTCCGCCGTCAGCGGCATAGATCCTGGTCGTCGCGGCCGGCTCGAAGGTGGCCAGCAGGTCAACCTGGGGGACATGCAGCGACTGGGCGACGATCCAGCCAAAGAGGGCACCCGCCAGACAGCCGGCCACCGCCGCCCACAGCACCACGGTGACCACAGACATGAGGCCTCCGCCGAACGGTGATTTCTTCTTGGCGGTGGTCTTCTTCCTCGCGGCCGACTTTTTCTTCGCCACGGGCTTCTTCTTGGCTGCGGGCTTCTTCTTCGGTACGACTTTCTTCGTGATCACGTGGGGACTCTAGCAGATGCTGGCGCGAGGTTGAATGGCGGATCTGTGGCAATGGTGTGGCGTGGAACCAATGACGGGAGATCCCGCGAGTATCGAAGTTTCAGTTTTTAGTTTTTAGTTTTTAGTTTTTAGTTTTCCGTCCACCCTCGGGGTCAGGGGACGGTGCTGCTCCATGTTTCAGTGCCACCCGACTCGAGGTCGTCGGTGAAGATTGACTCGTTTTCCGTGAACGCCAGGCACGACGGGTTCGAAGACGCAACGGAAATCACGTGGGAACTCATTCTCGCGGGCACCCGTTCCGGTTGAACTCCATAAGAGTGACCCTCCCCAAGCGTAAGTGAGATGTTCGAAAATCCTCCGCTCAGCATGTGACAGTAACTCATAATCGTGCCGCAACCTGATCCCGGTTGAGAGCACGGGAGTTTGGGCGTATTGCAGTTGCAGCTTCCCGGATCTTGGACGCATTCATCCCCAGCGTAACACTCGTCCACCGGATTAACATTGCCCCCGATGTTCTTGAAACAGTGGGTATGCGGGGAATTGAAGTTGTGGCCGATCTCGTGAGTCACGGAGATTATGTCCCACACCGGACTCGGGCTGGACGGGTCGAACCCGCCAGTAATGTTCGCGGTAAAACCGTATCCCCCACCGTAGAAATCACTATCCGGCGTAAGAGTGGAACACCCTAATGCAGACGGAGTGTATCCCCAGGGAGCGGGATTGAAAGCAGCAGAGCAAAGAACTCCAGTCCAAGCAATTCCGCCACCGAGAGACTTTCCACTCATGAAATGAGCGATTGTCCTGTTGACATCACCGTTGTGGTGGTTCCAGTACTGCCCGAACTCAAACAAACCGCATATCGTTGACATTTCATCCCACGGATCAGAACTGGTGGTCCAGATTGACACCTCTTGAACAACCAACGTTGTATCGACCTCGTCACCATAGATACCGGAGGCATATCCAATCAGATCGCCCACATAGTCAATCGCGTCACTGGTGTTTCCGAAGATTTGAAAAAACTCCCAGTCAGTTTCAACCGCCACACGGGCCGTGTAGCTGGCCGATTGCTTCCCGGCAACTAATGAGGCAACCGAATTATCGTCGTTCCCAACGAGGTACTCGAAGATCCCCTCACCCTTGGGAGTGATCTCATCGGCACCGCAATTAAAGGTACGGCCGCTTGCTTTCAGTTCCCCAGCAGCCACCTTCCGTGATGTCAATGGCGTGTCGCGACCCACTGCCGACACAATCCACAATGAACCTTCAGCACTGACTACACCCCGTATTGCGCCACCTTCACGTACCGTCAAAAATACGCGAGACCGCTCCACACCCATGACGTTGCCTGTGAAGTAAAGATTATTGGGAGGCGCTTCCAACCATTCAGTCTTCTCTGAATGAACCACAATCTTCGCGTCTTCGGCGAAAACCCGGAGACGTCTCAGTTCAAGATCCACCGGTGCAGGTTTACCATCGAGTGGAATTGATCGTGCCGTCACTCTCCCACCCAACTCTGTTGCAAAGAGATGCGAATTTGAGGTTTCCAGCCGCGCAGCAGGAAGTTGCGGAAATTCAGTTGCGCATACAAGGGCCGCGGGCACCAAGATCAATACAACCACGAGAGTTGCACGCGTGCTGAGAATCGCATGAGCCCTGTACATTGTTACCCCTCAGTGGCGTGGGCCCCACCCCCCGGAACGCCGCATGCCACTACTTCAAGACTATCAGCAGGTCTTGGAACCACCCTCCCCGTTAACAAAACTTTGTCACGGGGAAATGGTGCTCCAGTCACCGGTACCGCCACCTTCGAAGCCGTCGGTGAAGATTTTGCCGGTATCTCCGTAGAATACCTGCACCGTGAACCCTTCTGTGGTTGCCGATTGCACACAGATTTCGATCTCGTTCGCCACGTCTTCGAAACACTCGCCGACCCGCCACATGGCACCCTCGTCAGCACCGTTGTCCGGGTTGACGGGGTCCACCAGCCAGGCCTCCTCTTTCCGACTCGGCCACACCTCGTGGATCACGACCGCGAAATCCGGGAGGCTCCCGTCATACCCCGCTCGATCTCTGACCTCTACGGTGTAATACATCGTCGAATCCGGAATCTGGACCGTCACGAGGCGTAGATTGATCGTCGACTGGAGCTCGAGGTTGTCGAGGGTCGCGGTGTAGATGCCCATGGAGTCGATGTCGAGCTTCTTCGCGGGCGCGATCCAGCCGAGGATGTCCAAATGGTAGGCAATGGTGCCTTTGCCAACGGTGCCGTAGGTTGAGTCGTGGAGCGCCCAGTACCAACTGTCGCTCATGACATCCCACGGGTTGTCGTACGGGTTCGAATCGCCGTCCGCGTTGTTCGAGTGCGGAAGTCCGAACCCGTGGCCCATCTCGTGGGCAATGACGGCGACGTTGCTGTAACCCCAGGGCGGCTCCCAGGTCACTCTGTAGATCTTCGATTGACCGTCGAGGCTGACCCATTGGCGGCCCCCCCAGGCATAGGGGCCGAACTGTTCGTTGAACATCATGTTGATGCCGACAAAATCGGGGAAGAAGACGTAGGGATCGGCCGCCGCCGTACAATCGGCCAGCAGCGCGCCGAGGTCGCCGCCGCCCGAAGTGGCGTAGTGGCTGACCGGATGGGGCAGGGTCACCCATGCAACCGCCGCGCTACCCGAGACATTGGCGTTGTCGTAGGACAGTTCGCGCCAGTAGTGGTCGAGCCCGGGGTAGCTCGAGGAGTACATGCCCTGGAAGTACGACAGCGATTTCGGCTCGGCGGTGACGTCGGAGAACTTGCACAGAATAGACACCCACGGCTGCGGACCGGTCACCGCCTTGGCCGCCTTGGTGGCGGGCCGATTCGGCAGGATGCGAAGCGAGCGCACGACCGCCGCGACTTCCGGATTTCGTTTTGCGTAGGCCAATCTCGTCGAGAACAGCCGAACCTCCACAGCCCGACCGCTGAGACGCCGGGCGCCGCCGGCAGCTCGCACCAGATCAGGCGGGATCAAAAGCTCGGTCTCTGCACCTGAGGCCTCGTGCAGGAAGAACCTCTCGTTCGCCACGGCTGAGCCGCCGGGTCGTACGTTCCCCCACACGACGGTGATGACACCGCCGAGCCTCTCCTGCGTGCCGTCATCGGAGGGCAGCACGCGCGTGGCCCTCTGCTCTCCCCGATCACGCTCTGCACTCCCAACTGTCGCGGCACAGGACAGCAGAACCACCATCGAGACAAACACCAACAGGAGTCGTGTCGCTATTGGTTTCATCTGTGCTCCTTTGCAGCATTGCCGACTATCGGCGTCAGGCCCTCATATCGATTGTATGAAAAAGCCGTTCAACAGGATGTGACATGGGTCATCTATCATTCTGAGGATGGTTCGCGTGGTCCTCGGTCTCGGCGGCAATAGAGGTGGCAGCCGAAAGGCATTCTCCGAGTGTCTCCAGGAGCTGGCTGCGGAGGGGCGGATTATTGCCGTCTCCAGGCTGTGGCGCACCCGCGCGGTCGGGCCGCCCCAGCCCGACTATCTCAACGCAGCAGCGATCATCGAGTGGCCGGCCGGGCCTCGGGCGCTGCTCGCACGGTGCCTGGAGCTCGAAGGTGCGGCCGGGCGCAACCGGTCGGCAGAAGCGCGCTGGGGACCTCGGGTGCTCGACATCGATATGCTGCTGGCCGAGTCGGTAGTGTGCCGCGGGCCGGTGCTCACCCTTCCCCACCCCAGACTGCACGAGCGCCGATTCGCCCTCGAGCCAGCCGCCGAGGTGGCGCCGGACTGGGCGCACCCACATCTCGGACGCACGATTAGTGACCTTGCCGACGACGCGCGCGATCGCGAACCGGATGCAATCCTCGAAGTATTGAGTTTTGAGTTGAGAGTTGAGAGTTGAGAGTTCCCACCAACCCCCCTCCCTGAACCCAATGTGGGTGGACGGAACCCAACTCTTAACTCTTAACTGCTTACGCGACCGGTCGCGACCCGGGCTTGGCGATTGGCACGCCGTCTCGGCAGAGAGGGCATTCG
>JAOZUP010000056.1:6979-14093 GCA_029938595.1 Thermoanaerobaculales bacterium
CGGTCGCGACCCGGGCTTGGCGATTGGCACGCCGTCTCGGCAGAGAGGGCATTCGTCCGCAGTCCAGGTTGGGAAGTCCACGTCGAGCAGGGAGCGGCTCGGCAACGGAGCAAAGGGCTGGTTATCGCCCGACCGGTTGATCATCGAGGCCACACCGATCACCGCGGCACCGAGACCTTCGAGGATCTCGATCACTTCGCGGGTCGAACGCCCGGTGGTGACCACGTCCTCGATCACGACGACCCGTTGCCCCGGCGCGACGCCGAACCCGCGGCGCAGGACCATGGTGCCTTCGGAGCGCTCGGTGAATAGGAACGGGAGGTCGAGGGCGCGCGCCGTCTCGTGGCCGATGATCAGCCCGCCCATAGCCGGAGCGATGATGATTTCCGGGTCGAGTTGTGCGCCGGACACGGCATCGGCGAGCTGCCCGCCGGCACGGGCCGCTCGGCGCGGATGTGCGAGGTAGAGGGCGCACTGGAGGTAGTCCCCCGAGTGAAGGCCGGAGGAAAGCAGGAAGTGCCCCTTCTGGTGGGCGCCACACGCGGTCAGCTCGTCGAGCGTGAGGTTCACGGTTTCTCCCGCTCGATGCCGTAGGCACGCATCTTCTTATAGAGGTTCGAGCGCGGCGTACCGATCACGCGGGCGGTGGCGGCCACGTTCCAGCCGTTGCGTTCGAGGTGATGAAGCAGGTAGGCGATTTCGGACTGCCGCTGAAACTCCTGCAGCGAGGCCAGGTCGAGCAGAGAGTCGACCGCACTGCCGGCCGGCAGAGCCGGGAGGTCCACCCTTTGAATGGTGTCATCGAGCTCCATGATCACTGCCCGTTCGACCACGTTCTTGAGCTCGCGCACATTCCCCGGCCACGGGTGGCGCATCATGGTCTCCATCGCGTCGTCGCTCCAGGTCTTGGGACGCCGGTTGTACTCGCGGCAGAACTCGCCGGTGAGATGCTCCACCAGATGAGGGATGTCTTCCGGATGCTCGCGCAGCGGCGGCGTACGCAAGACCACCACCGCGAGCCGGTAGTAGAGATCCTCGCGGAAGGCGCCGGCCTGGACCTCGGCCACCAGATCCTTGTTGGTCGCGGCGATGACCCGCACATCGACCTGGAAGGCGCCGCCGGCGCCGACCGGCTCCACCTCACCATCCTGGAGCACGCGAAGCACCTTTGCCTGGGTCTTGAGGCTCATGTCCCCGACCTCGTCGAGGAAGATCGTGCCACCGTCGGCCTGCACGAACTTGCCGACCTGGCGGCGGTGGGCGCCGGTAAACGAGCCCTTCTCGTGGCCGAAGAGCTCCGACTCGATGAGCTCCTCGGGAATCGCCGCGGAATTGACACGCACGAAGGGTTTCCTCGCACGGTCGGAAAGGTGGTGGAGCCGGCGAGCCACCAACTCCTTGCCGGTGCCCGACTCCCCCTGAACCATCACGGTGGCGCGGGACGGCGCGACGCGGGCAATCTCCTCTCGAAGCTGCCGCATCGACGAGCTCTCGCCGAGCAGCGGCGGCGGATCCGCCGTCCCGCCCTGATCCCGCGCGACCCGTCCCTGGGCCACGGCGCCGCGAACCGCCAGCAGCAGATCGGCGCGGTCGGGCGGTTTGGTCAGATAACCCGCTGCGCCAGCCTGCAGACACTCACTCGAGGTGAACTCGTCACCATGGCCGGTGAGGATGACAATCGGGATTTCGAGGCCGCGCTGGCGAAGATTGTCCAACAACCCGAGACCGTCCATCCCCGGCATTTTGATATCGAGGAGGGCGGCGTCCGGCGGGTTGGCGTCAAGCGCATCGAGCGCCTGGAAGGCGTCGTTCGCCTCCTCGACACCGAATCCCTCGGCCGTCAGAATCCGCCGCAGGACCTTGCGAACCCCGGCGTCGTCGTCGATGACCAGGACCGTGCCTTCCATGCGCACCATGGTAGCAGGCGGGCTTGGGGTTAGGAGGTTAGGAGGTTAGAGAGTTAGGAGGTTGGATGCTCAGCCCTCACCTCCTCACTCCCTAACTTCCTCACCTCGTCAAGCCTATTCGACCTCGAACTTCACCCCCTGCGCCAGGGGTAGCTCGCCGCCCCAGTTGATGGTGCAGGTCTGGCGGCGCATGTAGCCCTTCCAGGAGTCCGAGCCGGCCTCCCGGCCGCCGCCCGTGTGCTTCTCACCGCCGAAGGCACCGCCAATCTCGGCCCCAGACGTGCCGATGTTGACGTTGGCGATGCCGCAATCCGAACCCTCGTGGGAGAGGAACTGCTCGGCCGTACGCATGCTCTCGGTGAAGACCGCAGACGAGAGGCCCTGGTCGACCGAATTGTGCATCGCCACCGCCTCATCGAAGGTCTCATACTCGAAGACGTAGAGGATTGGAGCGAAGGTCTCCTCGCGCGCGATCTCCATGTCGGGATGCGCCTTGACTATGGTGGGCTCGACGAAGAAGCCCTCACGGTCGGGCCGGCCGCCGCCGCAGAGAATCTCGCCACCCTGCTCGCGGATGGCGTCGAGGGCCGCGAGGTGGTCCGCTACCGCGCGCTCGTTGACCAGCGGGCCCATGAGGACGCCATCCTCCAGGGGATCTCCGATGGTGATGCTGGGGTAGGCCTTGACCAGACGCTCGATCAGCTGCGGCGCGATGGCTTTCTGCAGGAAGAGGCGCCGCAGGCTGGTGCACCGCTGACCGGCGGTCCCGACCGCGGCGAAGAGGACGGCGCGCAGGACGAGATCGAGATCCGCGTCGTCCGCGACGATGATCGCGTTGTTGCCGCCGAGCTCGAGGATGCTGCGGCCGAATCGGCGGGCGGTGGTCTCGGCGACGTGGCGGCCCATTTTTGTTGAGCCGGTAAAGGAGACCAGCGGCACCCGCTCGTCGTTGATCAGGCGCTCGCCAACGCTACGGCCCGGACCGATGAGGAGGTTGAAGATGCCGTGCAGATCGTGGCGCTTCATCACCCGGTTGCAGATGTGCTGGACGGCAACCGCGGTCAGCGGCGCGTCCGAGGAGGGCTTCCACACCACGGTGTCGCCGCAAACGGCGGCAAGAGCGGCGTTCCACGCCCACACGGCGACCGGGAAATTGAAGGCACTGATGACGCCCACCACACCGAGCGGGTGCCACTGCTCATACATGCGGTGGCGCGGACGCTCCGATGGCATGTTCGGGCCGTAGAGCTGGCGCGACAAACCAACCGCGAAGTCACACATGTCGATCATCTCCTGGACCTCGCCGAGGCCCTCCGAGAGGATCTTGCCCATCTCCAGCGACACCAGACGGCCAAGGGGATCTTTGAAGACCCGAAGCTCGTTGCCGAGATCGCGAACGACCTCGCCACGGACCGGTGCGGGAACTATTCGCCATGATGTGAAGGCTTCGGCGGCGGTGGATATCACCTTTTCGTAGGCCGCTTCATCCGCCTGGATGATCGAGGCGATAGGCTCGCCGTCAGCCGGGTTGATCGACACCAGTTCCTTTTTTTCGTCGGGAACGATCCACTCGCCGGTGCAGGCACCGAGATTTGAGTCCTTGATCCCGAGCTCCAGCTGGAGGCCGAGGTCCGAGAAAAACTTTTTGATCTCACCGAGAACGTCCGTCATTTTGTCCTCCTACAGCAATTCGTCGCGGCCGGGAGTGTACCCTTCACCTCGCCTCATGCCAACCCCAGGAAACTTGCAAACGTTAAACGTTCAAACGTTCAAATGTTAGGGATCCTCGGCGTCGCCGCCGGAGGAAAAGAATGCCTCCCAATCGGCAATGTCGTGGGAGGAGAGTTTTGGCTCGTGCGCCGGCTTGCGGGGCGGCCTCGGCTTCCGGCTTTGCCACTCGCTGAGCGAGAGCACCCGACCGCCTCGATCACGAACTCGGCTTCCAAGCTCTCGATCGCCGGTCACCACAACCCACTCCGACGCCCGGGATCCGTTGGGAAGAATACGGAGGATGAGGTCGTCGGCACTCGAGGAGCCGGAGTATCGGACGGTGACGCGTCCAAGATGTTCGACCTTCGGCGAACCGTCCGGCGGGGGGCCGTCGAACACCACGGTGACCTGGAAACGCTCGTGTCGAACAGCCTCCAGGACCAGATGACGCACGTCGGCACGACTCCGCTCCGATGGTGGCAGACTGTGAAGGAGATTATTTCCGTCAATCAACAGCGGCATCGGAGCTAGCCCGCGATTCTCACCAGCTTTCCTTGCGAGGGCGGCGAGGTGCCGTGCCCAGCGGGGTTTTCGACCCGAGGGGCGCGGAGTCGTACTTGACAGTACGTCGAGCACCCCGAGGTGAGAAAACTCCGCTGGGTGCGGTGCATCGCTGGCCATAGCAGGAAGCTGGTGAGAATCGCGGGCTGGTCATTGCGCCTGACGCGCCCGGCGAAGCAGACGTTGGAGCTCTCTGGAGCCCGCCAGGTTCTTGTACATCTGTTTGGCGCGTTTGTTGTCCGGATCGATGGCGAGTGCACGCTCGAGCGATTTTCGTTGGCGCTCCGAGTGATTCCGTCGACGCCAGAAATTCGCCAGTTCGAGCCATGATTCCAAATGCTTTGGATTGGCCTCGATCGCTCGACGCATGCATGAAAGCGCGCGATTGACCCACAGTGGATTGCGTTGCAGCAGCTTGGCCAACTTGAGCAGTTCGTCGGGCCGGGGTTCGATCGCACATGCCTGTTCGAGAAGCTGGATTGCCAAATAGAGCTCGTCCTCCTTGATGAGCTCGTCGGCCCGCTTGATGTTGGCCTCCACCAGTGCCTTTCGGGCATTCGGGTCGATCCCTGCCTTCTCAATATTCTCCATCGGGCCTCGATCCTGGCCCACCGACTTGAGGATTTCATCGTACCTGTGGCGCGTACGGAAATCAGACAGCACCTCAAAGGCCGCCCGTCCCCGTTCGACGATCCGTTCCAGATGAAGCGTCATATCATTCAGATGGGCACCGCACGTTTCCGGCGAGAACCGCTTCTGAGTTTTTGTCCACACTTCCAGAATCTCGTTGGGTTCTGCATTTTGCTTGAGTCCGAGGGCGCGGTAATGGTCCACCTTCGTAATGTCGTCTGATAACTTGCGAATATGTCGTCGCTCCTCGAGCTGACGCTCGGTAAAATCGCCCTGGCCGGTCGTCTCAGTCTCTGGGGGCTCTTCCTCCGTTTGGGCGCTCTCCACTTCGTCAGCGGGCTCCTGCGGTCTGGCTTTCTCGCCGCCGTCTCCGACGACGACGGCGCCCGACATCAAAAGGGTGTAAAGGGTTGTGTAGGCCTGTTCCTCGGGGAGCGAGGAGAGCTGGATGAGACTCGCGACGTCGTGGGCAGCGTCGAGGCGGCTGAGCAGGAACCCCTCGGTAGGCGTCAACTCAACCTCCTCGAGCATGTCGTTCAGCGAACCCGAGAGCTTCACGGTCTGGTTTGGGGATCCGATCACCGCGCGCACCGCCTCGACATCGGAGACCTCGCGCGCCGTGAGAACGATAATCTGGGAGGTGATGACGTTGGGCAAGGTGTCGAGCTGACCCTCGCCCCCACCCTCTACGAACTCGCTCGTAGCGCCGGTCGTCGCTGCGGCTCTCCGGATGATGGTGAGCGCCAGCTCCTCGAGTTCCTTTTCGAGCTCCTCGTGAGTGATGTACCCACGAGTTACCAGAATGTGGCCAAGGGGGGGCGAATCACCCCCACCCTGGGCGAGAAGAATCAATGCGCGGTCGTCCTCATTGATCTTCTCCCGGGACACCAGCCACATCCCGAGCTTTTCTGCCTCGAGTTGGGAGCGCGCAGCCCGGATCTCGCCTCTGGTGAAGAGAATTTCCCGGGTCGAGCCCTCTGAGGTGGCCACCAGAGCGCCAGTCACTTTCTTCTGTGCCAGATCAGCCATCATTGAGGGCAGCGGCTGAGGTTTGGTCGTCGCCATTGGTTTAGCCGCCGGGGTTCGTTGGTGGCTCCAGCTCCTCACCCGTAAGCTCGATCGGATGGGGCTCGAAGCCCTGGTGGCTCAGCCCGTCGGGAATTGCTTCGGTTGCCCCTGCCGCCGCCGCGCGGTTCGGGAATCGTCCCCACACCAGCTGCCAACAGGGTTCACCTTCCCCCGAATCGATCGCCACCGGACGCACCACTTTCGGGTTGTCCTGCGCCTTCTTGAGTACTCGCTGGAGATCCTGGGGCTCGCAGCCCATATCGATCACCAGCCCCCACCCAATATTGGACACGGCAACGGTATCGTCCTCAGCAGTAGGCTCGGATCCGGTCATCATCCAGATCAGCACGATAAGGGCGACGGCTAACGCGGCTGCAGCCGCCACGATCCAGGCCACCGGAACTTTGCGGCGCGGAAACTCCTCGTCGTCGTCAACAGGAAGCAGATCCATGTCGCCGCCGACCACAAGAGCCGGTTCCGGCTCGAGAATTCCGGTGACCACGAGCGCCGCGAGAAGACGGACTACCTCGTCGGCACCGTGGGTCGAACGAGTGGCGACCTCCTGGGCGGTGCGCTCACCGGTAATCTTCGACACGATGAGATCCGCTTCCTCCGACAATCGCAGTGGTGCGTATAGATCGAGAAATTTCGGCGATCTGCTCAGGAGGACATCGAGATCAGGAAGAATCGATCGAGACAACTCACCCGTCGTGTCAGAGAGAACCAACTCGACGAGAGTGTGGGTTATCGAAATGGTCGCGCCTTCGACGTCATTGGGTTCGCCTTCGACAACCTCGAGTTCGCGTTGCGGGTCGAGAAACCAAGCGCGAAGACTCTTCTGCAGCAACTCTTTGGCCGCACCCATCGCGTAGGTCTCGGCGATCTGCCCGTTCTTTGCCAAGCCGCGAGCTTCCTCGAGGAGATCAATGTTGCCCACCGGTTCGCAGCTCAGCCGCCGGCAGAGCTCTAACGGATCGACTCCCTCCACGAAGCGGATCCGTCCGCCATGAAGGCGAAGAATGAGTTCTCCACCGGACCAGCCGAGGCGCGCTGCGCCATCCTCCCGGCGTGCAATCCAATTCCCGAGCTGCCAGATTTCATCGGGGTCGTTCATGGCCCAAGATTATTGCATCAGGCAGCAAGTTGTAAAGCGCTCTCTCCGACGGAGCAGTCCAAAGGCGGACTAGCGCACTTCTCACCGGGTGTCTACTACGGGCGGCGAAGCGCGGCGTCCCGCC
>JAOZUP010000386.1 GCA_029938595.1 Thermoanaerobaculales bacterium
AATCTATGGCTACTACTGCCTGCCGGTACTCGCCGGCGACCGTCTCGTCGCCCGCCTAGACCTCAAGGCCGATCGCAAGACGGGCACGCTCCGCGTGCTGTCGCGGAGTATCGAGGAGAGGAGCGGCTCGGACACCGGAACACCCACGGAGCGCGAAGCCGCGCGGTCAGCCGTCGAACACTTTGCAAACGCCCTCGGATTGAGCCTGAGGTGACTACTCGGGAGTGACACGCTATCCTCCTCCAGACACAACTCGATCGAATGAGGGAGCAATATATGCGCAAGAAGCTGGGTGCGGAGTTCTTGGGTACCTTCTGGTTGGTTTTAGGTGGATGCGGCGCCGCGGTTCTCGCGGCGGGAATTCCCGGAGTCGGAATCGGCTACATGGGCGTCGCCTTTGCGTTCGGACTCACGGTGCTGACAATGGTCTACGCGATTGGCCCCATCTCGGGTTGCCACCTCAACCCGGCAGTCTCTTTCGGTCTGTGGGCCGGTCGGCGCTTTCCGGCCGCGGAGCTCGCCCCCTACATCATCGCCCAGGTGCTGGGCGCGATTGCGGGCGCCGGGGTGCTGTACCTCATCGCCAGCGGAGGCCCAGGGTTCGCGTTGAGCGACGGCTTCGCATCGAACGGGTACGGCGCTCATTCCCCTGGTGGGTATGCCCTGGCGGCATGTCTCATCACCGAGGTCGTCATGACCTTCATGTTCCTGATGATCATCCTCGGGGCCACCGACAAACGTGCGCCGCAGGGATTTGCCGGCATCGCCATCGGTCTGGGTCTCACATTGATCCACCTCATCAGCATTCCCGTGACCAACACCTCGGTGAATCCCGCCCGAAGCACGGGCCCCGCGATCTTTGTCGGCGGATGGGCCGTATCGCAACTCTGGCTGTTCTGGGTCGCCCCAATCGTCGGAGCGCTGCTCGCGGGTTTCGCCTATCGCTGGCTGATCGGAGACGACTCGACTCAGGGCTCGTGAGCCCTCGCGTGTGAGCTCCAGGTTGTTCGCGGATCCGGGACTCACCATCGTACCAATGAAGAGTGAACGGCTCACTCGCCGATCGTTTGATCAGGCGCTGGATTTCCTGCGAGACGTCGACCCCGACCTCGCAAAGGCCCTGTCGAGGCTCAGTCCGCCTCCCATGTGGGACCGCGTGCCGGGCTTTCCGACCCTGGTTCACATCATCCTCGAGCAGCAGGTCTCGCTCGCATCGGCGAAGGCTGCATTCGACAAGCTCTCGGATACGGTCGTGCCCCTCGAACCCGCGGCCTTCCTGACCCTCGACGACGCAACCCTCAAGTCGATCGGCTTCAGCGGCCAGAAGGGCCGCTACTGCCGGGAGCTCGCCCGCGCGATCATCGGCGGCACCCTCGATCTCGATGTCCTGCCGTCGCTGCCCGACCAGGAGATTCGCGCCGAACTCGAGAAGGTGACCGGGATCGGTCCGTGGACTGCCAACATCTACCTGTTGATGGTGCTGCTGCGGCCAGACGTCTGGCCGCCCGGTGACCTGGCCCTGGCCGCCGCGGTCCAGGACCTCAAGGGGCTCGACCACCGCCCGGGATCCGAGGAGCTGCAAGAGATCGCCGAAGACTGGCGACCGTGGCGCGCTGTAGCGGCGCGAATTCTCTGGTACCACTACCTGAATCCCGAATTTTGACATCAAACACCCGACAGAATTCGAGCGGCGGGCCCTGAAGGACCCGCCTACAGATTGCTTGGAGGATCGGGGCGATGACGCGTCTTCCAGGAAGCCGTAGGCGGGTCGTTCACGGCCCACCACTCGAGATCATCGGGGAGCACCAGGTCCGAAACACCCGACGAACGTCTACTGCGGGCCTCGGCTACGGATATTCCTAGGGGTTTTGGGCAGGTTGAACCCGCCGGCCCGACGTCCTCCGCACTACCGGTCTGCTCGGACCAACAAATCGGTAGATCTCACCCCGGCCGAGGTCCACCACGTACAGCTCGCCCGCCTCGTCCTCGCCGAAGGTACTGATGCTGATGTTGGTGTTGGCCCACTCCTCCGCGCTCCACGTGCCGCTGGAATCAGAAGCAAACCAGATCCTGCCAGAGCAGAAGTCGCCGAACACGTATTTGCCGCCGAAGGCGGTGATGCTCCCGCGGTAGCGATAACCGCCGGTCACCGAACACCCCTCTCCGTGGTCGTAGACCAGTATCGGGCTCGTCAGCGGGCTGCCGTCGCAGGGGTTGAAGTCAGGCGACTCGTCGCCCTCCATGCAACTCCATCCGTAGTTCTTCCCGCCGGCGCTCGACGCCTGCTGGAAGTCGATCTCCTCCACATCGTTCTGGCCGACATCGCCGATGAAGAGGTCGCCGTTGATCCGGTCGAAGCTGAAACGCCACGGGTTGCGAAGTCCGTAGGCCCAGATCTCGGGCCGGGCACCGACGGTGTCGACAAAGGGATTCCCCGCCGGAATCGCGTACGGGCTGCCGGCATCGACATCGATCCGAAGCATCTTGCCGAGCAGCGAGCCGAGGTCCTGCGCGTTCTGGAACTGATCCCGGCTGCCGCCGCCATCCCCGGTCGCGATGTAGAGATAGCCGTCGGGTCCGAAGTGAAGATCGCCGCCGTTGTGGTTCGAGGCGGGCTGCTCGAATTCGAGGAGGATCATCTCGCTCGAGCTGTCGGCGGCATCGGGGTCCCCCGCGGAGACCTCGAACCGCGAAACCCGCGTCACGTCGGGCCCCGAGCCCGCGGGATCGTGCGTGTAGTTGACGTAGAAAAACCCGTTGGAAATGAAATCGGGGTGGAAGGCCAGCCCGAGGAGGCCCTGCTCGTTGGCCGAGTTTTCGACCATGGTCGAGATGTCGAGGAACGCGCCCCCCAGCACCACGCCGTCATCGATAATCAGAATCCGGCCATCTTGCTCGACCACGAAGAGCCTGCTTGACCCGTCACCGGCGTGGCTCAACGCCACCGGCCGCGAGAAGCCATCGGCCACCAGCTCGAGCGACAGTTCCCCGGACGGCTCCACCGCCACCGCACAGGCGGCCGCCATCACAACCGCGATGCCCCCACACGAGCGCTGGACTCCCATTCCGAATTTCATGCCCGTTCCCATGTCGGCCTCATTTCAGTTCATCCCTCCCGATTTTCTTTCAGTTCCCCACCGCGGAGCTCCACTCGCTCACGTCTGCCGACTCGAGGCCGTCGGTGAAGATCGCACTCGGTGAGAAGAAACGGTAGACCACCCCGCCATTGTGATCGAGCACGTAGAGCTCGCCGTCGTCACCCTCGCCGAACGAGCTGATGGCCATCGCGGTGTCTTGAAAAACCTCCGTCGACCATACACCGGAGCTCTCGCTCGCAAACCAGATGACCCCGGAGCAGTAGTCGCCGAAGACGTAGCGCCCGTGGAGTCCGCCGATGTTGCCGCGATACAGGAAACCGCCGGTCACCGAGCACTCGGGACCGTGCCCGTAGACCAGGATCGGCGCCGTCAACGGCTCGCCGTCGCACGGGTTGAAGTTGACGCCGAGATCCCCCTCCATGCAGCTCCAGCCGTAGTTCTCGCCGCCACCGCTGGCGGCGCGCTGGAGATCGATCTCCTCGCGTGCCTGCTGGCCGACGTCGCCGATGAAGAGGTCACCGTTGAGCCGGTCGAAGCTGAACCGCCACGGGTTGCGGAGACCATATGCCCAGTTCTCGTCAAGCGCATCGCCGTCACCGACAAATGGATTATCCAGCGGGATCGCATAGGGGTTTCCTGTGTCGACATCAATACGCAGGATCTTGCCGAGCAGTGTATCGAGGCTCTGGCCGTGGTCGTTGGGGTCCTCGACACCGCCTCCATCCCCGGTCGCGATGTAGAGATAGCCATCGGGCCCGAAGTGGAGGTCCCCACCGTTGTGGTTCATGGCGGGCTGTTCGAACTCGAGAATGATCGTCTCACTCGATGAATCGGCGGCATTGGGATCCCCCGCAGAGACCTCGAAGCGCGAGACCC
>JAOZUP010000387.1 GCA_029938595.1 Thermoanaerobaculales bacterium
CTAGTCCTCGTCCTTGCTCACGAGCCTGAAACTCCCCTGGGCGGTCAGGCCGTCGATGTCGGTCGCCACCACCTCGATCCGATGCTCGGTATCGTATCCGGTGGGCGGGTTCGCCACGAATCTGAGCTTGTCGGGTTCGAAGTCCAGCCACGAGGGCAGGGGCTGGCCGCCGTCGACAAAGGCGGCGAGGGTCAGGATGTCGCCGGGGTCCGCATCCACGAAAGCGTCGCTGGCGAGATAGTGGTGGCTGCGCTCTCCGGGTGTGAAGTAGAAATCTGCGATGGATCCCCTGAGCTCGGGGGCGGTCATCACCGCCTTCTCGGTCATCATCTGCCGGTAGGCGCGGGAAACCTTGAAGGCGACGAAAATCCACACGATCGCCAGGGCCAGGCTCATGAGGGCGAACTCGCGGGTCTCCCAGCCAAAGAAACGAATGCCGACGTAGACCGTACCGGCCTGGATGAGGTCACCGAGGCGCCAGAAGAAGGTGTCGATGGCCAGCTTGCCGTCGTACTTGGCGGCCTGTGAGGTTGGCAGGAACAGGGCCTGCCGGGTGGTGCTCATCAGCGAGTAGTCAACCGCGTTCTCGAAGACCTTGACCAGCCAGATGATGGTGAAGATCGGTACGAACCCGACCAGTCCGTAGCCGATCGCTGCGATCACCGGAAGCACCATGACGGCGCCCGAAATGCCGATTTTGCTGAAGATCCGCGACACCAGGAACATCTGGATCGCCAGCCCGACCAGGGTGAACCAGAACATGTAGTCGGCGTAGACGCCGGTGATGAACTCCGCCCGGGTGATGTTGTCGGCCAGTGGTCCGAGGGTGGCGTTGGCGTGCTTCTGCACGAGATCGGCGAGGATGAACTCCCCGGTGGTGTTGACCCAGTTGAGGAGCACGATCATCAGCGCCAACAGCAGCAGGTAGTGATCGCGGAAAACGACCGCAAAACCGCCGAGCAGGCTTCCAACCGGTTTTTCCCCGGTGGCCACCCCGCGCGAGCTCTGGGGAGCGGCGCGGCGTGCCGGCCGGCCCAGAAACACCGTCAGAAGGAGGGCTGTGGTGCCGATGACCATGAGCCCGTGCAGACCGTGCCGGTGGACGGCGATCTTGGCGACCTCGGCCCCTGCGAGCGCGCCGAGGTTGGCGCCGATCATGATGACCGGGAAGAGCCGGCGCCCCGTCAAGGTGTTGAAGGTGTCGGCCGCGAAGGCCCAGAACTGGGAGATCACGAGCAGGCCGAAGAGCCCAACCCAGACAAAGAAGAAGAAGCCGAAATCGATCTCGCGCAGCCACAGAACGTAGAAGATCACCAGGTTGCTGACGAAAAAGATCGAGATCGCCGGCACCAGCCGTTCGGGGTCGAAGCGGCGCCGCAGGGCGCTGTAGAGAGGGATCACCAGCATGAGCACCCCGGCCGCCACCGCCACCGCATAGCTGCGGGCGGCGGCGCTGTGGCCGGTGAGGATGAATCCCTCGCGGAGAGCGCGGATGATGTAGTAGCTGAAGAGGAGCAGGAATCCCTGCAGGAAGAACAGCGCGACGGTGCGACCCTCGCCGGGCCGGACCTTGGTGAAGATCCTCAGCAGGCGCTCGAACGGACTGAGCTCCGACCGCAGAACGACGGCGTGGTTTTCCGGTGGAGGGAGAGCGCCCTCTCCCGAGCCCCCGTTCATTGTGTCTCGCACGCGACCTCCCGTTCCTTCGTGGTGCCTTCGACGAGGAAGGTCTCGGGCTCCAAGTCAAAGCGAATCTGACCGGCGCGGCAGGTCTCGCGGAGAATGGCCGTTGCATGGGCGGTGTGGCGCACGATGAGTCCCAACTGGCGCTGGCTGAGCCCAAAGGTGTCGCGGAAGTACTGGTAGAGCGGGCCCGCGGCGCCGAAGTCCCGATCCAGGGCCAACAGCTTGTGATAGATGTCAGCGTTGAGATGACGGATTTTCTCCAGCATCTCCGTCTTCTCGGCGAAATCGGTGTAGGTCGTCCTACCGCCCGCGTCGTTGTCGTTGATCCACGATCGCTTGAGGAGGATCGGATTCCTACCCTCGAGATCCCCGGGCGGCGTCTTCCCGCCTGCCTGCCGGCTTCGGATGGCGCCGTTCTCCACCCAGTACCATTCTCGCTTGTAGTCGATGTTGCCGATGCGGTCCTGCTGGCTGAAGATGAAGTCGAGAAGGACGATCTCGGTCAGCTCTTTCATCCAGAACACCATCTGCGCGTCAGAGATATTCGGCCCCATGTCCCTGTTGAGCTTCGGGTTCATCCGGGCTTCGGCGAGACCCTCTCGGATGGCATCGGAGAGCGGCTTCTCGCTGCGCAGGGCCAGGTAGGGCGCGGTGTTCTGGAAGTCGCGGTTCTGGCCGCTGCCCCAACCGGATTCGCGGGTGCCGTTGAACTCCGAGTTGTAACGCTTGCCCGAGGTCAGGATGAGGATGCCGTAAATGCTCCTGCGGTCAGCGGTGAACAGCTCATCAGTTGGCGAGTAACTCTCGGGATTTTTTTCCCCGCTTCGAAGCGCCAGCCAACCCGCGTGGATCATCTTCAGCGACGACTTGCCGGAGGTAAAGCGAACGCCGGGCTCGGTTACCCGTCTCAAGTGAGCGTCCTTGTCGATGCTGCGGTAGACCGAAACCGGGACGTTGACGGTGGTGTCGAAATACCGTGAAAGGTGGTAATACAGCAGTGAGGCGGTGGAGAGCGTCGCGCTGCTCTCGACCGTGTTGACGGACTGCTTGTGCTTGGCAAGCTCGCGGGTGGCCTCCTTGATGGCGGACCCGCCCTTCGGGCAGGCATCGCGCTCGAAACGGGCCGGGTCATTCGCAAAATCTCCCGAGGAGATGTCGTAGATGAGGGTCCCAGGGCTCGTACTCCAGGTCTTGGGGCACATGGCAACCGAGGACGCATAGAGGTTGATGGCGCAGAGCCTGCCCTCCTCATCGCTGTCTTGCTCGGAATAGGTGCCGCCGGGGATTGGTGCGATGGCCACACAACGCTCTTCGACCCCGTTTGGCGAGGTGTAGGTCGTTGCCTTGCCTTGCACCTGAGAGTTTGCGACCGGAACCGCGCCATAGGCCGCGATGACCGCAACGACGAAAAGCCGGATGGCGATTCTCATGGATTCTTGTCTGGACGAGCTGCCATGCCTGACGTCCTCGCGCCTACTTCCCACTCTCGGGGTGCTGGGTGGCCATGATCACGAAGTCCGTGCCGGTGGTGGTCTCGGGACCTGCGGCTTTGTTGGTAATCACCACAGTCGACCCGGGCTCGAGGATTTCGTACACGCGGGCTGTAAAGTACGGCGGAATGAAAATCCTGTTGAGGTTAGACCCCTCGTCCTTCCAATCCGTTGCCTGATCAACACCTGTCGGAGAATTCGTCCGGATAGCCATCCAACGGGGCGCCGGCTTTCCCGGCACCCAGGGATTCTCATGGTCTGCATGTCCTTCGAGAATCGTGAACACGCCCTCGATGAGTGAACTCTCTGGATCGGAAATACTGATCTCGCTGACACCGATCTCGATGCCGTTTCTGTAGACATAGGCTTTGCGATTGTCGCCACTGATGAGCACGGTCACCGGGCCCTCGGGCGACAGCTCCGGCTGCCAGTTATAGGCGTCGGGGCCTATCATCGGTGACTCTGATCCCTCCTCCGCCATCATCGGTGACAGGAGCATTCCGGGGTGAGCCGCCTCGGCGGGCCCGGAGTGGTCGTCGGCAATGACCACCGTGGCACCCAACGCTTCCAACTCAAAGAGAAGGTGCGAGAACTCGAGCGGCAGATGGATGCAGCCGTGCGAGTTCGGATACCCCGGGATGCTCCCCGCGTGCAGGCAGATGCCGCTCCATGTCAGGCGCTCGGTGTAGGGCATCTTGGCGTTGTAAATACTCGAGACGTGGTCCTTGTCCTTCTGCAAAATGGTGAAGACGCCGGTCGGCGTCTCGTGCCCCGGCTTGCCGGTGGCCACCGGG
>JAOZUP010000388.1 GCA_029938595.1 Thermoanaerobaculales bacterium
GATGATCTCTGGCGCGACGGAGGCCATAGGGCGGAGCTTTCGAAGCGCGCGCGCCTCGATTTGACGAATACACTCCTGGCTCACCGGGTATCCGTCGCCCACCGGTTTGAGGGGGCGCTGTCCGCTCTCGCTGATGCCAAATCGCATGCGGAGGGCTTTTTCTTCTCGTGGGGAGAGTGTCCCGAGGACGGTCCTCATCCTGGCCGATAGGTCGTCGGTGATGATCGCGTCCTGGGGGCTGACGGCGTTCTTGTCCTCGACGAAGTCGCCCAGGTGGCAGCCGTCTTCGTCTCCGATGGGCGTCTCGAGACTGACAGGGTTCTTCGTGATGCCGAGGATCTTGCGTACCCGATCGACGGGGAGCTCCATGTGCTCCGCGATCTCTTCGGCGGTCGGCTCCCGGCCGAAGTCCTGAACCAGGCGTCGCGACGCGCGCACGAGCTTGTTGATGCTCTCGATCATGTGCACTGGTACGCGGATCGTTCTCGCCTGGTCGGCCACGGCGCGGGTGATCGCTTGTCGAATCCACCAGGTGGCATACGTGGAGAACTTGTAGCCGCGGCGATACTCGAACTTGTCCACCGCCTTCATGAGGCCGATGTTGCCCTCCTGGATCAGATCGAGGAACTGCAGGCCGCGGTTGGTGTATTTCTTGGCAATCGAAACTACCAACCGAAGGTTGGCGACTATGAGCTCCTGCTTGGCGCGGTCGGTTTCCGCCTCACCCCGTCGCACTTCGGTAAGCAAGACCTTGAGCCGCTCGTAGGGAATCTCGAAGCGTTCCTCGAGCCTCTCGAGCTCTTCTTCGTAGCGCTTCACGCGCGACGAATAAAACTTGCGGCGTTCCTTGTTACGCTCCTGCAGCAGCTTCTTCTTGTCGCGATTGATGGTCTGGATGGGGATCGCGAACTGCCTTTCAACCTCGCCGAAAAAGGTCAGGAGGCGATTTCTTGTCGTGGTGGTGAAGTCCGCCCGCCGTACCAGGATTGCGGTCTCCGCGGTGTTCGCGTCGATCTTGTCCGATAGCTCTTGATGACGCTTCCCAGCCCTCTTACAGCGCCGCAGACGCCGACGCAGCTCGCGGGACTCTCCGTCGAGTTTGATGATAGTCCGGAAGAGTCGCTGGCCCTCGCGCACCCGGTCCTGGGCCTTGTCGTCTAACTCGACGGCTTGGGTCTGGAGCAGCTCACGTACTCCTCGCCGTTCGCGCCGAGCCCGCTCGTTTGTACGCAGGAATAGCTCGAGCAATTTCGGTTCCTTGGACAACGCGATGAATACCTTCGCCTCGCCGGCTTCGATGCGCTGGGCGATATCCACCTCACCCTCACGATCGAGAAGCTTCACCGTGCCCATCTCGCGCAGGTACATGCGCACCGGATCGTTGGTCTTTTCCAGCTGCTCGGTCGCCACCGGTTTCGTTTCCGTCTTGGTTGCCGGTTTCTTGCCGTTCTTTCCGGTCTTCTTACCGGCGGTCGCCGTCTCGCCCTTCTCTCCCTCTAAGCTCTCTTCGTCCTTGACGTCGATGTCGAGCTCCGACAATCGCATATAGATGGTGTCGAGTTCTTCCGCGATGCCCGTCACCTCCTCGGGCAATTTCTCGTACAGCTCCTCATACATGATGAAGCCGCGCTCTTTGCCCGCCTGGATAAGTTTGTTGAGCTCCGGGTACTTCTCCTCAACAAGAACGCTGGACTCCTTCACAATTCCTGGCCCCCATTCAAAAGTTTCGGACGTATCCCTCCTCGGGAACAACGATTAGCGGCTGAACCTCTCCGGCCAATCATTGCAACGCGTTGGAGATAGCAGTTTCCAGACGCGCTGCATTCCCGCACAGGGTTACTCAAAGATGTCTTCTCATCGAGAAAATTATCGGAGTGGGCACTTTGCCTCTCGCGAAGGCTTTCCTAACAGGCCCCATCACCATCCAAAGAAATATGGGGCGCGATCTCAGTTTTGGCAACCCCCAACAGACCGAAAACCTCAGATTTCTGCGAATTCCCGTCGTATTCGTGCCTTTTCGGCCAATAAACGGTCGAGTTCCGCGTGATCTTCCCGCTCCTCGGCCGCGGCAATCAGCGGTGCTAGGCGGAGTGAACGCTCGCGCGCCTGGTGTTGGAGCAACGTCTCGAGCTGGATCCGGATCGACTCGTCGGTGACCTCGGGCATGGGCGAGGTGCACAGCTCGGCCACAAGGGAGCTCATGTCGGGGTCTGTCGATCGACCGAGTAGCTCGCTCACGAAATCACGCTCGCCGTCGGTGCTCCCAATCTCAACCGCGTCATCGAGCAGACGCCGCACCCGAGAATCCTCGATGTACTCCGTGTGCACCAGCTCGAGTATCTTCTGACGCCATGCATCAGAACAATCGAGCAGGATCCGCGCCAGCTCGCGTTCGCCGGGCGGCATCGAAACACGTGGTACCGCCTGCGCCGATGGCCCGCTGCGGAGGGCCCTCCGTCCGTGTTCCTGGATCTCACGGGGGCTGAGGTAGAGCTGCCGCGCGAGCTCCTCCACGAGATTCTGCCGCAGCGCAGGATCCGTGGCCGAGCACACGAGCGGGGCCAGCTTGAGACCGGAGCGACGCCGTTGGGCCGGATCCGGAGGGAGATCTGCGAGCACAAACTCGAGGAGCGGAGTCGGCCGCTCGAGGAGGTCGCGGAAGGCGCCCTCGCCGCTTTCCCTGATCAGATCGTCCGGGTCCATCCCGGCCGGCAGCGCCAGAATCGTAACCTCGACTCCGGTCTCGAGGAGCACCCCAGCGCCGGTAGCAGCTGCCCGGCGACCGGCGGAATCACCGTCGTAGCAGAGGATGGCCACCCCGTCGGGTCCGAGGCGTCTCTTCAAGAGCCTCGCGTGGTCCGAGGTGAGGGCGGTGCCGAGGGTCGCCACCACATTCTTTACCCCAACCCGATGCAGCGACAGACAATCGAAGTAGCCCTCGACCACCAACGCCCGCGATTCGTCGGCCATGGCGCGCCGCGCGCGGTCGAGACAGAAGAGGGTCGACCGTTTTCGAAAAACCGCGGTTTCCGGACTGTTGAGGTACTTGGGCTCACCATCCCCGAGAATTCGACCTCCGAAGGCGATGAGCGTTCCGTCACCGGAGCGGATGGGAAAGGTGAGGCGATTACGGAAGCGATCGTAGGGCGACGTGCCGCTTTCGGGGCTCACCGCCAAACCGCACTCGACCAGCGCACCCTCGGGATGCCGGCGGGACATGTGTTCGACCAGCCGCCGCCATTCGTCCGGCGCATAACCAAACCCGTAGTCGCGCCAACAGTCTTTGGCAAATCCACGCCGCTCGAGCTCGCTCCGCGCCGCCGAACCCTCTGCCTGCTCGAGACATTCGCCGAAGAAGTGCTGGGCCTCCTCGAGCAGCGCGCGCTGACGCTCACCCTCCTCCCGACGGCGCCTGGCCTCGGGGCTTCGTGGCGGGAGCTGAACGCCGTAGCGGCGTGCCAGCCGCTCAACCGACTCCGGGAAGCTGAGGTTCTCGAGCTGCATGAGGAATTTGAAGACGTCGCCGCCCTGGTGGCATCCGAAACAGTAGTAGAGACCCTTCTCGGCATCGACCGAAAACGAGGGTGTCTTTTCTTCGTGGAACGGGCACAGGCCCTCCCAGCTCCGTCCCCGTTTTTTCAACCGAACGTGGTCGCCGGCAACCTCAACGAGGTCGGCCGCCTCGCGAACACGAGTGATGACTTCACGGTTGAGGTCGGCATCTACCATGTCGGTGCATTCTCGCATAGAGGGCTTGAGGGGTGGGGCTTGGGTTGCCCACTTGGAACGATTTCGGATTTCGGATTTCGGATTTGCCGACACCCAGCTTCCCTCCTCAGCCGTGAAGCCACAGTCGGCGTGGCGCTGTTTCGGAGGGCCTCGTTGCGAGGGCCGCGAGACGTCGTGTCCGAATTAGGAATTAGGAATTAGGAATGCCGCCCGCCGGCGCGCCGCAGGCGCGCAG
>JAOZUP010000057.1 GCA_029938595.1 Thermoanaerobaculales bacterium
CCTCTACTGCGGCCCGCGATACGCGGCCATCTGGCACGCTAACGCGCACCAGCTGGCCACGTTGCGCGGCCCTCGCGACGAGGCCCTCCGCGACAGCGCCACGCCGACAGGGGACTCCGAGTTCAGGATTAAAACTGAGGACGGGTGGATGGAAATTGAGAATTGAGAATTGAGAACTGAAATGGGGGCGGACGGGCGGCATTCCTAATTCCTAATTCCTAATTCCTAATCCGTCCGATCACCCCTCCCGGCACCACCTCGGTGATGTGGGCGGGTGTGATCCGGTTGAGCAGGTCTTCATCCGGCGTGGTGGTTGCGGTGACGTGGACGTAGTTTGGCGTCAGCCCGCTCCAACGGAGGGCACCGTCGTGGCTCTCGGCGGTCTCCCACAGGACATCGGCGGTGCGGCCGACGAGGTTCGAGTTGAAGCGTTGTTCGAGATCAGCGGCGAGTTGGTGCATGCGTCGGCTGCGCTCCTTCGCGACGGGTCCCGGAACCTGTGCCGCCATCTTGGCTGCCGGAGTGCCTTCCCGCCGTGAGTAGCGGAAGATGTGGAGACGCGAAAACGCGAGCTCCTCGACCAGGTCAATGGATTGCTTGAACTCCTCATCGGTCTCACCCGGGAAGCCGACGATGATGTCGGACGAAATAGCGATTTCGGGCACGGATTGGCGAGCGCCGGCGACCAGCGCCGAGAACTCCGCGCGGCTGGTACGGCGTACCATCCGTTTGAGGGTTTCGTCGCAGCCGCTCTGCAGCGGCAGGTGGAGATGGGGGAGGAGCCTGGGGTTCGAGAAGGCATCGAAGAAATCGGCGGCGAGGTCCCACGGCTCGAGAGAGGACAGCCGTAGCCTTTCGATGTCGGATTCGGCGAGGACGTGTTCGACCAGATGCTGCAAGCCGCGCCGGTCACCGAGGTCGTGACCGTAGGATCCGAGATGGACGCCGCTCAGCACCACTTCTCGGTAACCGAGTTGCTGCAGATCGCGGACCTCGTTCAGTACGGTATTCACCGGCAGGCTTCGGCCCACACCACGGGCGACGGTGATGATGCAAAAGGTGCAACGATTGTCGCAGCCGTCCTGGACCTTGAGAAATGCCCGCGTCTTGGTCGTGCCGCCGGGCTCGAAAAGCGCTTGGGCGTCGGGATCGGCGCGTGGCGTTTCGAGGAGCCCTCCGGCTTCGGCAAGCTCCAGGAGGCGGTCCTTATCCGCGTTGCCCACCACCAGATCCACCCCGGCGGCTCGGATCTCGCGAGGGGCGATCTCGGCCTCGCAACCCGTGACGATGACCTTGGATTCAGGGTTGCCGCGACGAAGCTGGCGGATGAGCTGGCGGGACTTGCGCGAAGCGATAGAGGTCACAGTGCAGGTGTTGAGGATGCACAGATCGGTCTTCTCTCCGGGGCCCACAACCCGGTGGCCGGCGGCCGCCAGATCGCGCGCCATGGCGTCAATTTCGCCGATGTTGAGCCGGCATCCAATGGACTCGAGGCGAACCCTCATCTTAGGCTCATATCAGTAAGCAGGTAAACGATTCAGCCCTTGAGGAGTTTCTTAATCCTCTCCGTGATCTTGATTCTCTCCTCCGCGATGTAGCGCTCGAAGTTGAGTACCTGCCCATCCTTGATGATGAACATGATCGGGTTGTGACGCACGTCGCCGTAGTCGTTGAACTGGATGATGCCGGTGACTCCCGGGAACTCCTTGATCCCGAACGCCAGGACCTTACGGATCTCGGTTGCACTGAAAGAGGATGCCTCACCGGAGACAAAAATCACTACCCGCATCACGTCGTACGCATGGGCGGCATAGATGTCGGGGTCCTGTTGGAACCGCTGCTGATAGGTGGCTACAAAATCCTGCGTTAGCTGGTTTTCGGACTTCATGTCGAAGGCTGGCTGGGGGAAGAAAACACCCTCAACGAGGTCGGGGTAGCTTTCGACGATGTGGGCGGTGTAGAAGGCGGAGCTCGCGCAGATTGGACCGTCAAAGTTCTTCTTGCGAAGGAAGCGAAGAACGTCAATCGTCATGTCACCATAGGCGATGACATAGACGGATGCCGGGCGGTGTGCGGCGAGCAGGTCTGCTGCATCCTGCTCCCATCTCGGCGAGCCAATCACGATGCGACCGGCCACCTCACCCCCCATCGCCTGCTCGAAGACCTGCCGAAATGGGGGCTCGATGCCTCGGGCCTGAGCGGTATCCTCGGCAAAGATGAGGACCGAGGTCTTGTCTCGGTCCTCGTAGAGAAAGCGCCCGGCGCGGCGCCCCTCGAGCTCATCGGATGCAAAGATCCTGAAAAACCGTCTCGAGTCCTTGGTCAGGCTGGGCGCTGAAGCCGATGGTGAGATCGCGATCGTATCGGTCTCGTCGAGAACCGGCAGCAGGGCGCGTGCGGTGTCGCTGGTCGTGCCGGCGACAATGATCCTGGCGCCCTGACCCGCGACACGCACGAGCTCTGCTGCGCCGGTCGCCGGATCGGTGGCCGTATCGCCCCACAGGACTTGAAATCCTTCAGGGAGGTTTGCCTGCTCCTGGTCCAGGGCGAGATCGATTCCGTTCTTCATCGACTGGCCATAGGTGCTGGCGGATCCGGTTATGGGCAGGAGCACGCCGACAACCGGCTCGCTGCCGCACGCGGACAGCATGGAGATTGTGGCGACCGCCAGGATCATCTGTCTCACGAATTGCAGGGGTTTCACGATGGACCTCCAGATCACGCAGGTGATCACCATCGGCATCATACAGGGTTCAGTGCTTGCGGAAGATTTGCGAGAGCTCATCCCGGCTGTGGGATGAGGCGATTTTCTGCAACTCCTCGATGGCTGTCGGACGCTCGTGTCCTGGGGCCGTGGTGAGGCGTTTTTCTCGTTCCTTGTTGATCTCGGTCGCCCACTTCTCGATCCCCTTGAGAACGTTGTGGCGGGTCAATCTGCCGACGAGACGGTCTCCGTCCATCACGGGCAGGCACGAGAAGTTGCATTCCAGGAACGCTCTCGCTGCGGTCAGCAAGTCCATGTCAGGGGTCACCATGACCTCGAGCAGGGACATGTAGTTGCCGACGCCGCCCCCGGCCCGCTGATCGTAGGCCCATTGGATGATGGTCCGCACGACGTCCTTCTCGGTCAGGAGCCCGACCACCAAGCCGTCGTCGTCGATCACCGGGATGGCGGCGAATGACGAGCGCGAGAGGGTGGACATGGCCTTGCCCATATCGTCGTCTACGTGAAACGCCCGACTGGCCCTTTTCATGTATTTGCGGACGATCGGTGTCTTCGGCATCGCAGCCACCTCCCGGCTGAGGTCGATTTTCCTGCGCATAGCTTAACATCGTCGCGGGACTGGGCAACCACTTTTTGGTTTCCCATTCTTGACGGGCTTGGTATCCTCTGTCGGCTCGATTGCGTCAAGCGGTCGCAGAAAGCGGAAAAGAGTCGGCAATGGCAGTACACGTCATCAAGAAGGGTCTCGACCTCCCGATCAGCGGGACGCCGGAACAGCGCATCGACGCGGCGTCGAAGGTTGGGAAGGTAGCGGTCCTCGCCCGTGATTACCCGTTCATGAAGCCGCGCATGCATGTGCAGGTCGGTGACAGGGTCAAGCGTGGTCAGCTTCTTTTCGAGGATCGGAAAACCGAGGGGGTGCGGTTTACCTCCCCCGGAGCGGGCACAGTGGCCGCGATCAATCGCGGCGCGCGCCGCGCGTTGCAGTCGGTGGTCGTGGACCTGAGCCCGAGCGAGCGGCGGGGGAGGGCGGACGACTCCAATCATCAGCAGTTCGCGAGCTTCACCGGACGCGACGTGCGTTCTTTGGACCAGAATGGCGTCAGAGATCTTCTGGTGGAGTCCGGGCTGTGGATCGCGATTCGGCAACGGCCGTTCTCAAAGGTGCCGTCTCCGAGTGAAAGCTGCCATTCGATCTTTGTGACAGCCATCGACACCAATCCACTCGCCCCAGACCCGGCGGTCGTGCTTGAAGGGCGGATGGAAGATTTCGAGCGCGGTCTGTGGGCCCTATCCCATTTGACCGAAGGGACCGTGTACCTGTGCCGTGCACCAGGGGCGAAGATCGAGCCCGGCGACGCGCCGCGAGTGAGGGTGGAGGAGTTCGGCGGCAAGCACCCGGCCGGGTTGGCGGGGACGCACATCCATTTCCTCGACCTTGTGAATCGCGACAAGGCGGTTTGGTACATCGGCTATCAGGATGTTGCTGCCGTGGGCAGGTTGTTTGAAACGGGGAAGCTGCCGGTAGGAAGAGTGGTTGCTCTGGGTGGACCGCCAGTCATGCGTCCTCGTCTGCTGACTGCTCGGCTCGGCGCCAGTGTCGAAACGCTGATCGATGAGGAGCTCTTCTTTGGTGAGAACAGGGTGATCTCCGGGTCGGTGTTGTACGGGCATGTGGCGAGGGGGGCCGTTTTCGGCTATGTCGGCCGCTATACCAACCAGATCTCCTGCATCGCAGGGGACCACCGCCGGCATTTTCTTGGTTGGATGGCCCCGGGGTGGGATCTCTTTTCGATGACCCGCGCCTACGCATCCAGTCTCCGAGGCCGGTCCACTACCTATGACTTCACGACCAAGGCGCACGGTGGGCACCGCGCGATGGTTCCGATAGGGGCCTTCGAGCGGGTGATGCCGCTCGACATCATGCCGACCTTCCTCCTGCGGGCGCTTCTGGTCGATGATCTCGAGCGTGCCGAGGCACTGGGCTGTCTCGAGCTTGACGAGGAGGACCTCGCGCTGTGCTCCTTCGTGAGTCCGGGCAAGGAGGATTACGGTCCGGCTCTTCGCCGCAATCTGCTCGAGATCTGGAAGGAGGGATGATGCGATTCTTCCGCTCGTTCCTCGATCGACAGAAAGACCGCTTCCAATCGGGCGGCAGGCTCGACCGCCTGTACCCACTCTTCGAGGCCGTTGACACCATCTTCTACACTCCCGATTCGGTCACCACCGGGACCACCCACGTGCGTGATGCGCTCGACCTCAAGCGGATGATGTCAGTGGTGGTGGCGGCGTTGATGCCGATCGTCTTCTTCGCGATGTACAACACCGGGCTCCAGGCCAACCGCGCTATCGCGGCGGGGGCGACGCCTCTCGACGACTGGCAAACCCGCCTGTTTCAGGCTCTGGGATTCGGATTTACAACCGACTTCTGGGCGTGCTTCATGCACGGTGCCCTCTATTTCCTGCCGATCTTCATCATCGGGTTCGCGGCGGGGGGCGTCGTTGAGGTGGTCTTCGCCTGCGTCCGCGGGCACGAGATCAATGAGGGGTTCTTCGTCACCGGCTTCCTATTGCCCCTGATTCTGCCGCCGACCATTCCGCTGTGGCAGGTGGCTTCCGGCGCGGTGTTCGGCGTGCTCATCGGCAAGGAGATCTTTGGTGGCACGGGGATGAACGTACTCAACCCGGCCCTGACTGCCCGCGCATTCCTGTTCTTCGCCTACCCGGCCGAAATCTCGGGAGACAAACCCTGGATTGCCGCTGACTTCATCGGTGTCGATGGGTTTTCAGGCGCGACCTGGCTTGCCCGGGCGACCGCCGAGGGACCTCAGGTGCTGGGTCAGGTCGGCGGCACCCATTGGATGGACGCTTTCCTCGGGTTCATTGCTGGCTCGATGGGCGAGACATCGGCGCTGCTCTGCCTGGTCGGTGCGGTGATTCTGATCGTTTCCCGGATAGGGTCCTGGAGGACCATGCTCGGAGTAGTTGTCGGCACTGCCGGCATGGCCACCCTGCTCAACGTCATCGGGTCCGAGACCAATCCGGCCTTCGCCATCCCATTCGCCTGGCACGTGGTCCTGGGTGGTTGGGCGTTGGGCACGGTATTCATGGCCACCGATCCGGTGTCGTCGGCCTTTACCGACAAGGGTCGATTAATCTACGGATTTGGCATCGGCATCATGGTGATCTTGGTGCGGGTGGTCAATCCGGCCTATCCCGAAGGGATGATGCTGGCGATTCTCTTCATGAATATGTTCGCCCCCTTCATCGACCACTTCTTTGTGCAGGCGAATATCAAACGGAGGTTAGCGCGCAATGCGGCAGTACAGTAACGCGTACGTTGTCGGGTTCGCCACCGCAGTGTGCCTGGTCTGTTCGATCGTGGTGTCGACCGCGGCCGTCGCGCTGAGGGATCGCCAGGACCGCAATAAGGTACTCGACCGCCAGACCCAGGTGCTGGTGGTGGCGGGTCTCCTCGAAGAGGGGCAGAAGACGAGCCCCGAGAATGTCGAGCATCTCTTCGGGGACAACATCCAGATCCGGGTGGTGAACCTCGCTACCGGCGAGTACGACGACTCGGTGGATGCGGCCACCTTTGATCAGCGCAAGGCGACCAAGGATCCTGCTGCCAGTCACGAAGCGCCGGTCAACAACGCCGGGATAACCCGTGTGCCAACGTTTGCCCTGGTCTACCAGCGGGTGGAGGACCAGGAGGTGCAGTCGCTGATTCTTCCCATCGAGGGCAAGGGGCTGTGGTCGACCCTGTACGGCTACCTCGCGCTGGCGCCTGACACCACCACCATCGAGGGAATTACCTTTTACGAGCACGGCGAAACGCCGGGTCTGGGTGGCGAGATCGACAACCCGAGCTGGAAGTCGGTCTGGATTGGTCGCCAGGCATTCGACGAGAATTGGCAGCCTGCCGTCGAGGTCATCAAAGGACTGGCTGGACCGGTCGCTGAGGACCCCTACCGGGTCGATGGCCTCTCCGGCGCGACCCTCACAGCCCGCGGGGTCAGCGATCTGGTGCGGTTCTGGCTCGGCAAAGACGGATTCGAGCCGTATCTCGCGAACTTCAGGGCAGAACGGAGCGCCTCATGAATGCCAAGCAGAAGGGCGCGCTTCTCGATCCCCTGTTCAATGACAATCCAATCACCGCTCAGGTGCTCGGCATCTGTTCGGCGCTTGCGGTCACGACCAAGCTCGAAACCTCGGTTGTCATGTCGATCGCAGTCATCGCGGTGCTGGCTCTGTCGAACCTGACGATATCGTTGATCCGTAACCTGATCCCGCCGTCGATCCGGATCATCGTCCAGCTGACCATCATCGCGTCATTGGTTATTGTTACCGACCAGGTGCTGCAGGCCTTCGTCTACGACATCTCGAAACAGCTGTCGGTCTTCGTCGGCCTCATCATCACCAACTGCATCGTCATGGGCCGCGCCGAGGCGTATGCGATGCAGAACCCCCCGCTGAACAGCCTTCTAGATGGAATCGGCAATGGGCTGGGCTACAGTTTGATCCTGATAGTGGTCGGCTTCTTCCGCGAGTTGGTCGGTTCAGGCAAGCTGTTCGGCTACCAGGTCTTGCCGCTCGTTTCCGATGGCGGCTGGTACCAGCCCAACGGGCTTTTCGTGCTGGCTCCGGGAGCGTTCTTTTTGATCGGAGTTTTCATTTGGGCGCTCCATACATGGAAGCCCGAGCTGCAGGAGGACTGAGATGTTTGAACACTATCTCAGCCTTGCCGTCAAAGCGATCTTTGTCGAGAACATGGCCCTGGCCTTCTTCCTGGGCATGTGTTCCTTCCTCGCGGTGTCGAAGAAGGTCGACACGGCGGTTGGACTTGGTGCCGCCGTCACCTTCGTGCTGACGATCACGACCCCACTGAACGCCCTTATGTACAACTACCTGCTCAAGGAAGGCGCGCTTGTTTGGCTCAATCCGGAGTGGGCGTCGATCGACCTCAGCTTCCTGCGCTTCCTCGCCTTCATCGGCTCCATCGCCGCGTTGGTGCAGGTGGTGGAGATGGCCCTCGACCGATATGCGCCCAAGCTCTACTCCGCCCTCGGTGTTTTCCTGCCCCTGATCGCGGTCAACTGCGCCATTCTCGGTGCATCGCTCTTCATGGTCGAACGTGATTACACGCTCGGCGAAAGTACGGTCTTCGGTCTGGGGTCGGGCATCGGGTTCTGGCTCGCCATCGTCGCCTTGGCGGCGATACGCGAGAAGATGCGGTACTCAAACGTCCCGGCCGGCCTGCGGGGGCTTGGCATCACGTTCCTCGTCACCGGGTTGATGGCCATCGCCTTCATGGCGTTTGCAGGCATCCAGCTGTAGGTAGGTAAACAGATGCTCACAATCATCCTCGGAGTCACCGTTTTCGTCACTGTCATCGTCGCCCTGGTGTTGGTTCTGATGTTCGCAAAAACGAGGCTGGTGCCGTCAGCCGACGTTTCCATCACCATCAACGACGATCCGGACAAGGCCATCGTCACACCGTCCGGCAGCACGCTCCTCAATACCCTGGCGATGCATCAGATCTTCATCCCGTCGGCATGCGGCGGCAAGGGCACCTGCGGTGTGTGCAAGGCTGAGGTCCTTGAAGGCGGCGGCGCGCTTCTCCCCACCGAAACCTCACACATCAGCCGCGGCGAAGCGAGGCGCGGTGTCCGGCTGGCCTGCCAGGTCAAGGTGAAGCAGGACATGAAGATCGAGGTCGAGCCGGAGATCTTCAACGTGCGGAAGTGGCAGTGCCGGGTACGGTCGAACCACAATGTGGCGACGTTCATCAAGGAGCTGGTCCTCGAGCTCCCGGAGGGTGAGGAGGTCCCATTCCGAGCCGGCGGATATATCCAGATCGAGTGCCCGCCGCACGTCGTCAAGTACGCGGATTTCGACATCGAGGAGGAGTACCGCGGCGACTGGGATCGATTCAACATGTGGCAGTTCGTGTCGAAGGTGGACGACCCGGTTTCCCGCGCCTACTCGATGGCCAGCTATCCGGGCGAAGTGGGCATCATCATGCTCAACGTCCGCATAGCATCGCCGCCGCCCAACATGCCGAATGTCCCGCCGGGCAAAATGTCGTCTTTTATTTTCAACCTCAAACCGGGTGATGAGGTGACTATCTCCGGTCCGTTCGGCGAGTTCTTCGCGCGCGAAACCGACAACGAGATGGTTTTCATCGGTGGTGGTGCGGGAATGGCGCCGATGCGCTCGCACATCTTCGACCAGTTCCGCCGCCTGCATACGGATCGCAAGGTCTCATACTGGTATGGGGCGCGCAGCTCGCGGGAGGCCTTCTACCAGGAGGACTTCGACGAGATCGCTGCGGAAAATGAGAACTTCAAGTGGCACCTGGCACTCTCGGATCCACTGCCCGAGGACGACTGGACCGGAGCCACCGGCTTCATCCATCAGGTGGTGTACGACCAATACCTCAAGGACCATCCCGCTCCGGAGGACATTGAATACTACATGTGCGGGCCGCCGATGATGAACCAGGCGGTGATCAACATGCTCCTCGATCTCGGTGTCGAGCCGGAGAATATTCTGCTCGACGACTTCGGCGAGTAAGACGATGCCGTCCGCACGGCGTTTCGTGCTGCCGGCGATGTTTGTGGCGGCGCTCTTTGTGGTTGTGTTCCTGCGTCAGCCGGACCGGTCTGAAGGCCGGCATGAATACCTCGTGACAGGCCCGACGATGGGAACCACCTTCACGGTGAAGGTAGTCGCCCGGGGCGGTGACGACACGCTCAAAGAGCGGTTGGCGGGGATTCTTCGCGATGTGCTCGAGGGTGTTGACGGGGCGATGTCCACCTACAGGACGGACTCCGAGATCGCGGCATTCAATCGTCACGGCACAGAGAACTTTGATGCCTCTCCCGAGTTGATGGAAGTCATGAAAGAAGCGCAACGGGTTGCTCGACTTTCGGGCGGCGCGTTCGACATTACCGTGGGGCCGTTGGTCGACGCGTGGGGATTCGGGCCGGTCGGCGCCGCTGAACCTCCCAGCGAGGAGGCGCTGCAAAGGTTATTGGCGGTCACGGGATTCGAGCAGATCGAGGTTGATTCGAATCTCGGTGTGCTCCGCAAGGCGCGAACCGACTGTCGTGCTGATCTCTCCGCCATTGCAAAAGGATTTGCCGTTGACCGTGTTGCGGCAGCCTTCGATGAGGAGGGCTTTCAGAACTACATGGTGGAAATTGGCGGCGAGGTTCGGACACGGGGGCGGAACGGCGCCGGAAAACCGTGGCGGATCGGCATCGAACGACCTGACTTCGACACCCGCGCCGTCTATGTCACGATACCCCTGTCAGACTTGGCTCTCGCGACCTCCGGCGATTACCGCAACTATGTCGAGCGCAACGGTGTTCGGATCTCTCACACCATCGATCCGCGCACCGGTCGCCCGATCGCCCATGGTCTGGCCTCGGTGTCGGTGATTCACTCGAGCTGCACGACCGCCGATGCGCTGGCAACAGCCCTCGAAGTGCTTGGACCGGTCGATGGGCTCGCGATGGCCGAACAGTACGACATCCCTGCGTTCTTCCTCGTTCGCCTCGATGACGATCGATTCAAAGAGATGCACACGGATGTGTGGACGGCGCTGACCGAGAATACGTCGGCGTCCGAGCCGGTTGAATGATCTGATCATGGCGATGCAGACTCTCCTTCTGACCTTCGGTTTCTTTCTGCTGTTTGTACTGATGATGGCGATCGGTGTCATGGTCAGCGGGCGGAGCCTGCGTGGCTCCTGCGGAGGTTCGAGTTGCACCTGCAATAATGAGGGCAACGATCTTGGCTCGTGCGAATATGACGGGCCCGCCCTTCCCACTCACCAGCCCTAGTTTTGATTTCTTAGTTTTTAGTTTTTAGTTATCCATCTCCCACCCAACAAAGTGGGGGGAGGATGAGTGGGAACACCCCGGCGGCAGCGGAGTGAGTTCAGGCCTCATCCGAAGGGGGAGGCCGTCAGCCACGCGCTGGTGACGGTGCGTCACTGAGCCCGCCTTGGTCACGGCGTAGCCCAAGGGGCGAAGCCGGAAGGGCGCGAGTAACTCAACTCAAAACTAAAAACTGAGAACTAAAAACTGATGACTCGGCAGCGACGGTTAGCCACCTGATACCGGCTCTCCAGTGCCCTCGACGGGTGGAACTGGGTCGTCCGGGTCGTCCCAGAATCCTTTGGGTAGTACCACCTTCTGCGTGCCGCTTCGTTTTCCGCGGCGTACCAGATGCCCGTGCTCGGGAAACGGTTCATCGCGGTTGATATCGGACAGTGCCTCTTCCAACTCGGCCGACGTTTGCACCCTCATCAGTCGCTCACGCAGCCGCGCACTGCCGGGGAAGCCCCTGGTGTACCAACCGGCGTGTTTCCGGAAGCTCAGCATGCCGGGGCGTTTCCCGTACCACGCGACCAACATTGCTGCATGCTCGATCATGATCTCCGCGACCTCGCCGAATGTGGGCGGGGCCTGCTGCTCACGGCCGGCCAAGGCATCCGCGAGGTCGCGGAACAACCAGGGTCGCCCGAGGCAGCCGCGCCCTACCGCGACCCCGTCACAGCCTGTCTCCTTGACCATCCGCAGCGCGTCGTCGGCGACCCAGATATCGCCGTTGCCGATCACCGGAATCGTCTGCACAGCCCGTTTGAGCTCGCGGATGGCCTCCCAGCGCGCGCACCCATCATAGAGCTGAGCGGCGGTGCGGGCATGCAGCGTAACCGCGGCGCACCCCTCCTCCTCAGCGATGTGCCCGGACTCGAGGTAACTCAAATGATCGTCGTCGATTCCCATCCGGAACTTGACGGTTACCGGCACGTCCTGGGCGGCCTCAACCGCAGCGCGGATGATCGCCGCGAGCAGCCGTGGTTTGGCAGGAATCGCCGCGCCGCCTCCCTTGCGCGTGACCTTGCGCACCGGACAACCGAAGTTCAGATCGAGATGGTCGATGCAACCCTCGTCGACGAGGCGATCCACCGCCTTCCCAACCCAGACTGGGTCGACGCCGTAGAGCTGGAGACTGCGAGGAGTCTCCCCGGGCCCGAAGTCGGCCAGTTTGAGGGTCTTTTCTCGGCCTTCGGCGAGCGGTCTTGCGGTGATCATCTCACTGATGAACAAAGCCGCACCGAACCGTCGGCAGAGGGACCGGAATGGGTAGTTCGTCACCCCCGCCATCGGCGCGAGGACGACCGGTGGAGCGACCTCGATCGGGCCGACGCGGAGTGAGGGTGAGGTCATCGCCAATAGGAAACGCCGCGGTGACCGCGGCGTTTCTCGGACTCAAACTCGAGGTGCACGGTTACTTCAACAGGTGCTCAAGGAAGGCCACGGTGAGAACGACCCCGAAGCCGGATGCTCCCTTGGGAAGCCCGTTGTGCTCCTTCTCGTTGTACGCGACGCCTGCGACGTCAAGATGGGCCCATTTCACCTTTTCGGGCACGAACTGCTGGAGGAAGGTGCCGGCGGTGACGGCGCCTCCCCATCGGCTGCCGGCGTTCTTGAGGTCCGCCCAGTCGCTCTTGAGGTAGCTCAGATATTCCTCGTATAGCGGCATCGGCCACACCCGCTCACCGACCTCTTCACCGAGCTTGCGGAGAGTGTCGAGGAGTTCCTGGTCATTACCCATCATCCCGGCTGCCTCGTGACCGAGGGCCACGACGCAGGCCCCGGTGAGGGTTGCATAGTCGATGACGATATCGGGGTTGAAGCGCGCCGAGTAATGGAGGATGTCCGCGAGAATCAGACGCCCCTCGGCATCTGTGTTGTCCACCTCCACCGTCTTGCCGTTGGACATGGCCAGGATATCTCCCGGTTTGATGGCGGTTCCAGACGGCATGTTCTCGACGGCGGGTATCAGGCCGACGACCTTGATCGGTAGGTCGAGGTCCGCGACCGCCCGCATGACTCCCATGACCGTGCCGGCGCCGCACATGTCGTACTTCATCCACCCCATCCCGGCTGCCGGTTTGATCGAAATCCCACCGGAGTCGAAGGTCACGCCCTTGCCAACCAGGACCACCGATTTCTTGGGCTTTTTGGGGCGGTGCTCGATTACGAGCACTCGCGGTTCTTCCGCGGAGCCTTGACTGACACCGAGAACACCGCCCATCTTTTCCTTCTGCAACTCCTTCATGCCGAGGATAGTCACCCGCAAACCGCTCACCTCTTCGGCCATTTCCTTGGCCGCCGACGCGAATGCTTCAGGGTTCAAATCGTTGCTGGGCCGATTCCCGAGGTCGCGGGCCAGTTGCTGCGAGGTGCGCAGCAGGCGTACCCTCTCCAGCCGCTCCTCGAGATCCTTCTCTGTTTCTCCCGCCAAAGGGAGAATGTGGAGGCCGTCGATCTTTTCGAACTCGTTTTTCTTCGACTTGAAGTGGTCGAATGTGTAGTCCGCAATCGAGGCTTCGCGCAGCGCGAAAAGTCGAGATTCGGCGGCGGCCAGCCCGTGGACGCTGACTGGAATACCGAGACCGATCTGGTACTCGCGATTCTTGGTAGCCTGTTGCATGACACGGTTGAGCGCCTCTCGGAGCTTGGAGTGGGTGAGGTTTTTTTCCTCGCCGATGCCGACGAATGTCACTCGGTGGGCCACGTCGAGCGGACATTCGCCCGAGATGAGCTCCCCCTCTTCGCCTCGAGGGCCGAGGGCCTTGGCCTTCGCCCTCAGTGCCTTGCGCTCCTTGGTGGAGAACTCGAGGCTGCCAAGGGGATCCGTGCCGGTGCATCGGAGAATGTAGATACAGTCGAGAGGTTCTTCGGGGGCGGTGCGAAACTGATGAAGATCTGCCATTGGGTGAGTTCAACCCTCCCTCAAAATCAATTCGGCCGCGCATTGTAACATATTCTTGTGAACCTCGATAACATCGATTGGAGTCAGTCATTTACGGTTTCGTTGTTGATCGTTTTCCGAGGGATGAGTGCCGATTCGAGCATGAACGTTGCTTCGCCACTCCTCGAGCCTGCTCGCTCAGAATCCGGCCTGCGCGGGGACCTGCCGGGTCATGGTTGATATGGAGGATCTGACCTGAGAGAGAGTGCCATGTTTGAACGCCGAGTCGAGACCGGGTAACCTGAAGTCTTGCGGGCTAGAGATTCAGGAGGAGTCATCATGGCGTTGGTGAGCATGACGGGGT
>JAOZUP010000389.1 GCA_029938595.1 Thermoanaerobaculales bacterium
GATACTTGCGCTTCGCCACCCTCGCTACGAAACCCGGTGAGAAGTGCGGGCTAGCCAGGAGTTCACTTGTTCCCGGTAGAATGAAGCGGAGACGAAGGGAGATCTTCGTGAGGAATCGGAAGTTGAGGCAGTCGCTATGTCGATTGGCCGCGGTCTGGATGATAGCGGGTGTCGCCTCGGGATGTTCACAGCGAGTAATCGAGCGGGCGCCGGCCGGAAATGTCCGCGAAATCACGCTGCTCTACACCAACGACTTCGAGTCGGCCTACGAACCGATCCCGGCCTTCTGGCGGGACGACCTCGAGCACGTCGGTGGGATCGCACAACTGGCGACCTTGATTGACCAGGAGCGAGCGCGGGCGGAGCTGAGCTTTTTGCTCGATGCCGGCGATATCTTCACGGGCACGTTGGCCAAGCTGACCCGCGGCGAGCTGCCGTTCGAGCTCATGATCACCATGGGCTACGATGCCATGTGTATCGGCAACCACGAGTTCGAGTACGGCTGGTGGGTGCTGCGCGACGCGATGCAGCTGGCGCCCTTCCCGGTACTGGCGTCCAACCTGTATTACCGGGGAACCGACATACCGTTCACCCAGCGTTACACGGTGCTCGAGCGCGATGGTTTCCGTATCGGTGTGGTTGGCATCTTTGGCCGCGATGCGGCCACCGCGCTGTATCCGCCGCACCTGGAGGGTCTCGAGGTGCGCGACGAGGTGGCCGCGGCGCGGGCGGCAGTGGCGCGACTCCGACCCCAGGTGGACCTTGTCGTCCTGCTCACCCACCAGGGCAAGACTGCACCCATGCAGACCGACGACGAGGCCGACCCGAACGTATGGCGGGATATCGACGCCGATATCCGGCTCGCCGGTGCGATCGAGGGGGTCGATGTCCTCATCGGCGGCCATGCCGATGCCGGTCAGGAAGAGCCCTTCATCCACCCCGAGACGGGCACCCTGATCTGCCAAACCTACGGCCAGGGGACGCGGTTGGGCTTGCTGAAACTGACCGTGGACACCGAGACCGACAAGGTGCTGGCCCACGACGGCCGCCTGCTGGTCGTGGACTCCGATGCTCTCGACCCGCACCCCACGGTGGCCGCCAAGCTCGCCGCCTACCGCGCCCATTTCCCCGAGGTCGACGAGGTTGTCGGCCGCACGGCGGAGCGCCTCACCCGGCGTTATAACGAGGAGTCCGACCTCGGTAACTTGATGGCCGATATCCTGCGCGACCATGGCGCAACCGACATTGCATTCATCCACTCGGGCGGGATCCGCGCCGATTTGCCGGCGGGACCGGTAACCCGCGAGGACCTGCTCGACGCCTTCCCCTTCATCGACTTCGTCTTCATCCTCGAGATGACCGGCGCGCAGATCGTCGACGTGCTCGAGCAGAGCTTCACCCTCGAGCGCGGGGTGCTGCAGGTCTCGGGTCTCGAGGTCGAGTTCGATCTGTCGCAGCCGATCGGCGATCGGGTGATCGTGGTTCGGGTGGGGGAGGAGCCGCTCGAGGTCGGCCGCACCTACTCCATCACGACCCTCGACTTCCTCGCTTCCGGCGCCGACCTATACAGCGGGTTCACCGGGACCAAGGTGATCAGGGGAGAGGGCCCCGAGTTCGCCGAGCTATTGGAAGCCCGGTTCGCGACCGGTGAGCCGGTGCCGGCACCGCCAGGCGGGCGGCTCATTCCGATCGAGTAGCCAATCGCCGGAGTTTGCCCGCAGATAACGCAGATGATTTTCTTATTGCATGTATCTGCGTCAATCTGCGTCATCTGCGGGCAGGTTTTCCGATTTACACTCCTATCTGGGAGGTTCCTCATGAGTGGTCACACGGTTCTGAAATTTTCTCTGACGATGGCCTTGTGTCTCGTCTCTGCTGGCGTTGCTGCACAGGGGACGGAGTCGGTTGACGGTCGTCCAAACATCCTCGTGATCCTCGTTGATGACCTCGGCTATGCCGATCTCGGAAGCTACGGCCACCCCACCATTCGCACCCCGAACTTGGACCGGCTCGCCCGGGAGGGTGTGCGATTCACGGACTTCTACTCGGCAGCGCCGGTGTGCTCGCCGGCCCGTGCCGCGTTTCTCACCGGTCGCATCCCGGTCCGTACGGGAATCTACGACTGGATTCCTCCCGGCAGCGACATGCACCTGTCGGCCGAGGAGACGACCGTCGCCGAGCTGCTGCGGGATGCCGGCTATCAGACCTCGATGCTCGGAAAGTGGCACCTCAACGGGGCGCTCGACGCCGACCAGCCACAGCCCGACGACCACGGCTTTGACCACTGGTACGCCACCGCAGGCTTCGCCACGCCGACCCACCTCAATCCGTTCAACTTCGTGCTCAACGGCGAAGAGGTCGGCCCCCTCGTGGGCTATGCCTGCCAGCTCGTGACCGACGAAGCCATCCGCTGGCTGCGGGAGGATCGCGACCCGGCCAGGCCCTTCTTCCAGTTCGTTAGCTACCACGAGCCGCACGAGGCCATCGCCTCGCCGCCCGAGCTGATGGCCTCCTACCCGGCGACCCAAAACTTGCACGAGGCGGAGTACTTCGCCAACGTCACCAACCTCGATCTCGCCGTCGGGCGGTTGCTGGCCGCCCTCGACGAAATGGACCTGGCCGGCGACACCTTCGTCCTCTTCACCTCGGACAACGGTCCCGAGATGCTCGAGCGCCACCCGCAGGCACATCGCTCCTACGGTTCGGCGGGTCCCCTGCGTGGCAAGAAGCTGCAGCTCTGGGAGGGAGGCATCCGGGTGCCGGGCATCGTCCGCTGGCCCGGCCATACCCTGCCAGGGTCGGTGTCTGGAGCGCCGGTGAGCGGTATCGACCTTCTGCCGACCCTGTGCGCGGTCGCGGGTGTGCCGGTGCCGCCGGAGCTCGAGCTTGACGGCGCCGACACCACCCCAGTCTTTGCCGGCGAGAACCTCGAGCGCAAGGCGCCCCTCTTCTGGTACCACTACAAGGCGTGGGGAGGGCCGAGGGTCGTCATGCGCGAGGATGGGTGGAAGCTGGTCGGCTTCTGGGACGGCCCCGAACGCCTGCGCACGGACAGCTCCACCATGCGGCCGGGCGACCTCGAGTTGATCCGCACCACCGAGCTCGTTCGTTTCGCACTCTATGACCTCGAGACCGATCCGGGCGAGAGAAACGACGTCGCTATAAAGAACCCGGCCGTCTTCGAGGCCATGCGCACCGAGATGGTACGGCTGCTGGCCGACGTCCAGGCCGATGCTCGGCGCGACTGGCGGGAGAGCTGGCTTCGACGGTGGTGACGAAAGCCGCGAAGCTGCGGCAGACAAGAGAACCGCGATGGCTGCGGCTCATGCCGCAGCCGAGATCTGTCGCCCCTCCAGGGCTCGATGGAATTGTCGTCTCTTTCCTGGGGCTCACGCCCCAGGCTAGGTGTATATCGCTCCTTCGGAGCTCGACCGCCGAACTGGACAGAAGGTCCCCTCTGGGTCCGGATTCCCCACATTGTGTCGTTTGAACGTTGAACGTTCTAACGTTTCAACGTTTCGGTTTCCGGCCGCTGATGATCCACCGGTCGGGGCCGAGCTCGGTGCGTTCGACCTCCCCGAGACCGGCAGCCGACATCCAACCGCGGATCACGGGCTCAGGCCAGGTATCACCGAAGGACCGCATGTTGACGGCGAAGAGGGTGCCCAGCAGGTGCTCGCGCTGCGCATCGTCGATGGCAAAATCTACGACGACCACGCGGCCGTCCGACGCCAGGGCCTCAGCACCGCGCCGCACCATCTCCGCTGCCCGCTCGCTGGTCTCCTGATGGAGGACGTTGGCAAAAAGCACCAGGTCGTAGTTCGAACCGTAGTCGGTCTCGAGGTAATCCCCAGGCAGGAAATCGATACGATCTCCAAGCACGGCGCCGGCGAGATCGGCTGCGGCCAACTCGGTCACCTCCGGGATATCGAGCACGG
>JAOZUP010000390.1 GCA_029938595.1 Thermoanaerobaculales bacterium
GCGCGTCGTCCGGTGGGAAGCATGGCTGCGACGAACGCTCGCGTTCGGAGCAGACTTGCTTCTCACCGGCAGCCGGCGATCGTCAGATCGCCGGCTGTTCCGCCGTCAATCTCCGGCACGGCCTATCCACTCCCGCGAGATCTTCCTTGCCTATCTGCGTTCATCTGCGTTATCTGCGGTTTCCTCCGATGGGTGTGTGGTCTTCGTGTCTTTGTGTCTTCGTGTTTGCGACGTGAACGGGCGGGTTCCAACGTTTGACGTTCTATCGTTCAATCGTTTCAACGATGACCTGTCGCGGCTGCACCCCCCTGGCTGCAGCGACCGCGGCTATTGCTGCCTGGCCGTAGGACAGGCCGCCGTCTCCGGGTGGCACGTTCCTCGGCAGCAGCACTTCGAAGCCCCGAGCTTCCAGCTCCTCGGCCAGTCGGTCGCTCAGCAGGCGGTTGACCAGGCAGCCGCCGCCGAGGGCCACCACGGCGCCTCGAGGCAGACTCAGCCGGCCGGTAATCTCGGCCGCCAAACGGCAGAATGTCGCGTGGAAGCCGGCAGCCACGGTCGCCAGGGTTTCACCGGACACCGCTCGCTTCGCTACCTCGGCGAGAAGCAGGGCAGAGGGCAACACAAGGCCCGAATCGTCGTCCACGACCTCGAGCTCCGGCCACGGCTCCGCCCTCCCCCACTCCGGCGCCGCCAGGGCTTCCAGACGCGCCGCAGCCTCGCCCTCCCAGCGGTTGATTAGCCCAACGCCGAGCAGCGCCCCCGCCGCCTCGAAGATGCGCCCGGCACCCGACGCCCGCGGCCACCCGTCCTGCTCCGCCAGCCGCGCCACCGTCTCGAGACCATCCGCCTTCATCTGAGCACCCATCAGTGTCGCAGCAATCAGCTCCGTCTCCCCCGCTCGCACGAGGGCCGCCACCGCCACCCGCCACGGCTCGCGAACCGCCTTCTCACCGCCGACCAGGGGCAGCGCTTCGAGGTGCGCCAGTCTCCGCCACCGGAGATCACCTCCGAGCTCGAGCCACTCGCCGCCCCAGGCCGTCTCATCCGGGCCCCATCCCGTACCATCGAGCGCGATGCCGAGACAATGCTCATCCGGCCCGGGGAATCTGCCGTGCTCCGAAAGCACCGCCGCCACGTGCGCGAGATGGTGTTGGACCGACACCATCTCCGTGCCGTGTTTCTCTGCCAAATCGGCCGCCAACCACGTGCTCGGGTAATCCGGGTGGGAATCGGCCACCACCAGGCCCGGCTCGACCTGCAGGAAGTCCAGGAGACCGTCGATGACCTCGACGAGGAACTCCCTCGCCGGCACCGAGTCGAGATCGCCCACGTGCTGCGACAGAAACGCCAGCGCGCCCTGGGTCACGCAGGCCGTGACCTGAAGGTGGCCTCCTGTGGCGACGATGACCGGCGAGGACTCAACCGGCAGCCGGAGCGGCTCGGGGACCCAGCCCCGGGCGCGGCGCACCATCATCGGGCCCCGCGGCGACGTGCGCACCACCGAGTCGTCAATGCGGCGGACGATGTCACGGTCATGCAATAAGAAGCAATCGGCGATGCCGGCCAGGCTCGCCACCGCCTCCCGATTGCCGCGGCGGAGCGGCTCCTCCGAAAGGTTCCCCGAGGTCATGACCAGCGGCGGCATCTCCGTGGGCCGCATGAGCTCCACGTGCAGCGGCGTCGTTGGGATCATCACCCCAAGATCGTCAAGACCCGGCGCAACCTCATCAGCGATCGGCGACGGACGACGCCGCGGCGCGAGCACGATCGGCGACCGCGGAGAACCCAGAAGTGCCTCTGCGTTGGCATCGAGCTCGACAATTCTACGGGCCGATTCGACGTCGCGGAGCATGACGGCGAACGGTTTGCCGAACCTCTTCTTGCGTCGGCGCAGCCGCATCACAGCCTCTGATGAGTCGGCGCGGCAGGCGAGCTGGAAGCCACCGAGCCCCTTGACGGCGATGATCCGCCCCGCGAGCAGCTCCTCGGCCGCGCCGATGATCGGGTCATCGACCGACGCGATCTCCCCGCCGCCCTCGTCGGCGAGCCACAGCCGCGGTCCACACACGGGGCAGGCCACCGGCTCGGCGTGAAAGCGACGGTCAAGGGTGTCTGTGTACTCGTGCTCGCAGTCCGGGCACAGCTCGAAGCAGGCCATCGAGGTGCGTTCGCGATCGTACGGCAGCTCCCGGACCAGCGAGAACCGAGGCCCGCAGTTGGTACAGGTTGTGAAGGGGTAGCGGTAGCGTCGGTCCGTCGGCGTCTCCATCTCGCGGCGGCAGTCGTCGCAAAGGACGGCGTCCGGCGGCACCAACGCCCCCTTTGGCCGGCCCAGGGCCGATGTCCGGACCTCGAAGCCCTCCTCCCCCACCGGCTCGCGCGGTTCTTGCTCGGCCGCATCGAGCCGGGCGAGGGGCGGCAGATCCGAGGACAGACGGTCGATGAAAAGCGCAACCGCCTCCTCCGGCCCTTCGATCTCGATGGTCGCCCCCTGGGGGTCGTTGATAACCCAGCCGGCGAGACCGAGCGACGTGGCGATGCGGTGAACGGCGGGCCGAAAACCGACGCCCTGGACGGTGCCTCGGCACCGGATCTGCAGCCTTTTCAACGGGTTGGAATTCACCCTCAGGCTCGCCTCTTGTCCTCGAGACGGGCGTGCAGGAGCCCGATCCAATCGTCGACACCGTCGCCCTTCAGCGACGACAGGACGAGGATCTCACCGGAGGGATTGAGACTGGTGATTTGCTCCTTGACCGCCTCGAGATCGAACGGCACGTACGCCAGCAGATCCGATTTCGAGATCACCGCCACTTCGGCGCGCGAGAATATGGCTGGGTATTTGACCGGCTTGTCGTCACCCTCGGTGACCGATAGGACAACGACCTTGAAGTCCTCCCCAAGGTCGTAGGATGTGGGGCAAATGAGGTTGCCAACGTTCTCGATGAACAGGATGTCGACCTCGGGAAACCCGCCCTCGGCAAGCCCGTTCTCCACCAGCCGCGCATCGAGGTGGCACGCCCCGGAAGTCAGGATCTGGTGCGCGGGGACGCCGAGGGCGCGGATGCGGTTGGCGTCGTTCTCGGTCGCCACATCTCCCTCGATCACGGCGCAGCGGAGCTTACTATCGAGGGCCTGCACGGTTGCCTCGAGGAGGGAGGTCTTCCCCGACCCGGGGGACGAGATCAGGTTGACCACCAGGGTGTTCGAAGCTGCGAAGCGCGATCGCAATCGCTCAGCCCTCTCCTCGTTCGCGGCCAGCGCGCGCCGTTTGACCGTCACAACCTGCTTCATTTCCGAGTCCTCCCGTAACCGTGGAAAAGTATTTACGAACGGCCGCCTTCATCTCTCCGATTCGAATGCTTCGGCATCGGCAGGCCCGTCTTCCTCGAAGGTGAGGTCGAGGACGTCGAGCTCGTCGCCGCCGGAGACCTGGAGCGGAAATCCGCAGTCCGGGCAGACCCGCATCCAGCTTCCCTCGGAACGCTCCTTGGCCTGGTCGCAGCTGCTGCAGAACTGGAGCGCAGGACACCATCTGACCTCGAGCTCCGCACCAGCATCTGGGCTGTCGAAGACTACCGCCTCCCAGGCGGAAACGAGCAGATCAGGCTCCACCGCCGAAAGTTCGCCGACCGCAAGGCGCACCCCTTGCAAACGGCCGCCGCCGTGCTCCTCGATCGTCTCGCGGCAGGTGCGATAGACCTCGATGGCGATTCCCATTTCATGCACGGGGTAAGTATAGCCGCCCAATCCAACGACCCCGGCGATTTCGAATTTCGAATTTCGAATTTCGAATTTGCCGCCCCCAATCTGCATCCTCCTCCCGGAGCCCCCAGTCGGCGTGGCGCTGGCGCGGAGGGCCTCGTCGCGAGGCATGCGAGACGTCGTGTCCGAATTAGGAATTAGGAATTAGGAATTAGGAATGCCGCCC
>JAOZUP010000058.1:0-4555 GCA_029938595.1 Thermoanaerobaculales bacterium
GCCGGATCTCTTCCGGATCGAGCTCGCGCAGGCTCTGCTCCAGGGGTGTCTTGGCCCGGGTCGGACGCACCCGCTGTGCCTCGTCTTCCTCGCCCTCCTTGCGTTCAGCGGTGATCTCCTCCTCGGTGATCTCCACCTCCGGCGTCGCCGCTATGCCATCCTCGACATCGGCTTCAGCCAGCTCCTCATCGACGGCGTCGATCTCGACCACTTCCTCGATCAGTACATCCGATTCCTCGGCCGCAGCTGGCTCCTCGACCACCTCCGGTGGTGCCGGCTTCTTCTCGCCGACGACCTCGTGGATTTCCTTCTCGGTGTCCACCACCTGGCGCCGGCGCCGACGAGCGAGCCGGTCCTTGGCCGAGATGGTCGTAGTCTCTTCTTCAGCATTTTCTCGACGCACGATCACTTCGCGAGGACGTCGCTGCAGGGTCTCGCCCGTGATGATGGAACGCACCGTCGATAGGTCGAGGGTGTCCTCATCGGATGTGACTGTGACTCCGATCGAGCGCAGCTTAAAGATCAGCTCGCGCGGCGTAATGCCCATCGTGTGGGCGAGGTCGACGACTCGAAGCTGCTCCATGCTCCCTCACTCCTCCCCGACCACGGACTCTTCGGCTTCTTCCGCGAGGCTTTCCTCGAGAGCCTGGCCGGCCATATCGAGGAGCTTGCGTGCCGTTACCGGTCCGATCCCTGGAATTGTGGAAAGGCCTTCTGCATCCTTGGCGAGAAGGTCCTGGACCGTGTGGATGCTGTGCCCCTCGAGCCTTTCGCGCAGGCGTTCGGTGAGCATTTCCATCTCCTCGAGCGGCACGAGCTCGTCGTATGAGACGGTGTCGGCGACAACATCGAGCTCCAGAAGCTCCTCCTCGTCGGAGACGCCCTCCATTTCGCGCAGCATGGTCGCGAGAGCCGACGCCAGCTCGTCCTTCACCGCCTCCTGGCTCTTGATCTCGATCCGGCTATCGAGAAGTCTCGAAGCGAGGCGGACATTCTGACCGCGCTTGCCGATCGCAAGCGACAGCTGTTCGGTGTTGACGATGACATCGAGCACCACCTCTTTGCCTTCCTCGGTGACCGTGTTGCCCTCCTCGTCGAGGACCGGCTGCCCCTCCTCATCGCGAACGATGACGGTGATCGGCTCCTCACGAACAGCCACACGGTTGATCTTGGCTGGCGAGAGAGCGTTCTGGGCGAAGGTCACGAGATCGCTCGAAAACGGAATGATGTCGATCTTCTCGCCTTTCAACTCGCGAGTGATCGCCTGAACCCTGGAGCCCTTGAGACCGACGCAGGCGCCGACCGGATCAACATCGCTGTCCTTGGAAAACACAGCCACCTTGGCGCGCTCGCCAGGCTCGCGCACGCAGACCCTGATGACCACGGTGCCGTCGTATATTTCTGGGACCTCCATCTCCAGGAGCTTTCCCAGAAGCATGGGTGAAGTGCGGGAGAGCACGACCTGAGGTCGGTTGGCGTCCATGGTCACATCAACCACAACTGCCCGCACCCTGTCGCCCTGGCTGTAGCGCTCATGTCTTACCTGGTGGCTGCGCGGAATGACGCCTTCAGTGTCCCCAAGCTCGACGATCAAGGAGCCGCGGTCCATGCGCTTGACGATCCCGTTGATCATGTCACCGACGCGGTCCGAGTAGTTCTTGTGGACCACCGCACGCTCGGCTTCGCGTACTCTTTGGAACAGGACCTGGCGGGCCGACTGGGCAGCTATCCGGCCGAGCTCCGAGGTGTCAAGGACCTCGAGCCTTACAATGCCGCCGACTTCCGCTTCAAGATCGATCGCCCGAGCCTCCTCGAGGGTCATCTCGATCTCAGGATCCTCCACCTCTTCGACAACGTTTCGCGCGGTCCAGGACTCGACCTCGCCGGACTCGACGTCGATCTCGGTGTGGACGTTGCGTTCCTTGTAATGTTTGCGGGCGGCCGATGAGATTGCCTCGGCGACCGCATCGACAAGGATGTCGGCCTCGATGTCGCGCTCCGCTGCCATCTGTCGTACGAGCATGTTGATGTCGAGCTTCATGGACGGGACTTCCCTTCCTTCATGATCTTGGTCCAATCGACATCGAGGCGCGCCTCGAAAATCTCGTCGATGGGAAGCAAAATCTCCTGACCGGAGTCGTCGAAGATGCGAACCGTGTCGTTTCGCCGTCCGAGCAGCTCGCCCACGACTCCGCGGTGCTCCCGATAGGTCGGCACCATTCGAATTGCGACCCTTTGCCCCACGAACCGGTCGTAGTCATCCTGCTGATAGAACTTGCGGTCGAGACCGGGTGAGGAAACCTCGAGCGTGTAGTGGTGGCCAATCGGGTCCTCGACATCGAGCATGGCCGAGGCCTGGCGTGAGACCGAAGCGCAGTGGTCAAGGTTGACGCCGTCAGGACCATCGACGATCAGCCGTAGAACGGCCTTCGGCCCGGCACCGACGACCTCGGTCGCAAGCAACTCGAGCCCCTCGTCCGCCACCATGGTGGCGAGCTCAGTCCGCAATGTCTGATCCAGCTTCATCTCGCTCCCCGCTGCCGTAAAAAAAAGTGGGCCCCAGGCCCACTTTCCAATCGAAAGCAGCAGCGAGCTTTATAGCACAGGGAGCGCTCAGGCGCAAGAGAGTTTGCCCCTTACTGCGCCTGTGCCTGAAGCGAAAAATCGCAATCGCTATCGCTTTCGCTATCGGTATCGAAACCGCCCATTGACTGGGATATCGATAGCGATTGCGATTCCGATAGCGATAGCGACCAAAGTCATTTCCTGCGGCGATATCGACAACTCGCTACACTGCCTCCATGACCTGGATCGCGGATGAGATCGAGGCGCGCGGGGGTGCAGTGCCCTTTGACGAGTTCATGGAGCTGGCGCTCTATCACCCCGAGCACGGTTACTACTCGAGTGCGGAATTGGGGTATGGGCGAGGCGGTGATTACCTGACCGCGCCGACCGCGTCCGAGTGGTACTCGCGGATTTTCGCCCGGGTGCTGTCCTTCACTGCTCGTGTGGTGGGACCGTTGCGGCTGGTCGATGTGGCGTCGGGCGACGGGTCGTTCATTGCCGGTGTTCTCGAATCCCTTGGGGCGAGGGCGGACGAAGTACTGGCCGATGTCGTGTCGGTGGAACGATCCGGCTCTATTCGCTCACGCCAGGTCGAGCGTCTCGCGCAGACGTCGATTCGGGTGGGGTGGATCGAGAGAATTTCGGAGTTGAAACCGGCGGGGGAATCGACGGTGCTCCACGCATCGGAGTTGTATGACGCGCAGCCGGTGGTGCGGGTTGTCGGTCGAGACGGCGGGGTGCGCGAGTTCTGGATCGATGTCGGTGGCGGGGCTCCCGCCTGGTCCGAACGCCCGCCGCGGGAGGAGGTGGCGGCCTATTTCGAGCGCCAAAGGGTGACGCTCGAGGAAGGCCAGATCGCCGAAGCAAATCTGGCTGCCGACGGGATGCACCGGCTACTCCTCTCCGCTGCGGGCGACTGCGGACTGTGTCTGGTTCTAGACTACGGCTACGAGGCGCGGCGGCTGTATGACCCGCGAGGTCGCGGCGGGGGTTCGCTGACCACCTTCCACCGGCATCGGCTCGGCCGCGATCCCCTCGAGTCGCCCGGCAAAATCGACCTCACGGCGCACGTGAATTGGGACGACCTGCGCTTCGCGGCGAAGGTCGGCGAATGGACCGAGGTCGGTCTGTGGCCGCTGGCCGAATTCCTGGTGAGGGCGGGTCTCGAAGACGAGCTCGAAGAACGGGGCCTGGGGATGGACGCCGACCTCGATGCGGCCACGATCACGACCCGGCAAGAGATCAAGCGCCTCTTAGACCCCGAAGGCATGGGCTCTGATCTCAAGGTGCTCATCCAAGCCAAGGGCGACATGATCGATGTCGCTCGCGAGGCGCTTTCCATCGAATTAGGAATTAGGAGTTAGGAATTAGGAATTTTCACCCAACCTCCTACCTGATTTCGACGGGTGGGTGAGCGACATTCCTAATTCCTAATTCCTCACTCCTAATTCTTCAGGTAGATCGCAGCCCGTCCAGAAGCGCTTGGACAGCGGGTACCATCTCCGAGATCGGTGTCGCTCGTTTTTCGCCATCGCGGCGCAGGCTGAGCTCGACCTCTCCGGCCTCGAGGCCCCTCTTGCCGAGTACCACCCGGACTGGGAAGCCGATCAGATCCATGTCGTTGAACTTGACCCCCGGCCGCTCTGGACGGTCATCGAAGAGGACGTCTATGCCGGCTTCGTGGAGCTTGGTGTAGAGGTATTCCGCCGCCTCCACGACCTCGGGTTTGTCGGCGTTGAGCACTACCAACGCCACCTCGTACGGGGCCAGCGACAGCGGCCAGATGATGCCGTTGTCGTCGTGGTTCTGCTCCACGGCGGCGGCCAGGGTGCGGCCGACGCCGAGCCCGTAGCAGCCCATGATCATCGGCTGTTCCTCGCCTTCGGCATCCTGGAAGCGGCAGTCCATTGACTCTGAGTACTTGGTGCCGAGTTTGAAGATGTGGCCGACCTCGATGCCGCGCTTGACGATCATCGCTTCGCGGCAGGAA
>JAOZUP010000058.1:4565-13817 GCA_029938595.1 Thermoanaerobaculales bacterium
CCGGACATCCACTACCGAGTCGGGCTTGAAATCGTGGCCCGGCACCACTCCCACCAGGTGGGTGTCGTCGGCGTTGGCGCCAGTTGCCGCAATATCGAGGTCCATGACGGTCGGGTCGGCGATGATCCTGATGCCCTCGAGACCTACTGGGCCCGAAAAGCCCTGTGGTCCGCCGGTTATCTCGGAAATCTTGGCCTCGGATGCGAGCTGGAGATGGATGCACCCGAGCTCGTTCTTGAGCTTGACCTCGTTGACCTCGAGGTCGCCGCGGATGAGGACTGCGGCGAACTCCTCGTCGGTCTCGAAGATCAGGGTCTTGATGAGGTGGGCCGCAGAGATTCCGAGGAACTCGGCCACCTCGTCCACCGTTCGCATGGAGGGGGTATCGATGGCCTCCGGCTGGTCGGGCCGTTCTCGAGACCACACCGGGGCTGCATCGACCGGCCCGGCCTCCGCCTTCTCGACGTTGGCGCCATAGTCGCAGTTCGGGCAGGCGAGGATTGCGTCCTCGCCGGTGTCCGCAAGGACCATGAACTCGTGCGATTCGGAGCCGCCGATATTGCCGGTATCAGCCTCGACCTGTGTGTAGCCGAGCCCGCAGCGCTCGAAAATCCGGCGGTAGGCGGCTTCCATCGCCCGGTAGGCGGCGTCGAGGTCCTCGGCGCCGGCATGGAAGGAGTAGGCGTCTTTCATGATGAACTCACGCCCACGCATGAGCCCGAATCGCGGCCGAATTTCGTCTCGGAATTTTGTCTGGATCTGGTAGAGATTGACCGGCAGCTGTCGATAAGAGGTGATCGTGCGCCGCACGATGTCGGTGATGATCTCCTCGTGGGTGGGGCCGAAGCAGAACTCCCGCTCGTGACGGTCCTTCATTCGCAGCAGTTCGGGCCCGTACTCGAACCAGCGCCGCGATTCCTGCCACAGCTCGGCGGGCTGGATTGCCGGCATCACGAGCTCTGCGGAACCGGCGGCCCCCATCTCCTCGCGAATGATCGTCTCGAGCTTGACCAGAGATCGCCAGCCGAGGGGGAGGTAATTGTAGATCCCTGCCGCGACCTTGGAGATGAACCCGGCTCGGGTCATCAACCGGTGGGAAATGACCTCGGCGTCCGAGGGGTCTTGGCGAAGGGTGTGAATGAAGGTCTGGCTCCAACGCATGTTCAGCTCCGTCTTCCGGCGCGATGATTCCGCGCCGGTCGTAGATCTCCGATCAGGTCGCCGAGTTGGCGAACGTGATCGAGAAGCTCCTGGTCGATACCGCCGTGCGGGCCCTCGCCGGCCTCGCGGAGGGCCTCGTCAGCGCCCTCCGCGTCGCCGGTGCCGAGCCGCGCAAGGGCGAGCTGCCGCATCAGCGGCGGTTCCGATCCGTTCCCTGAAGCCTGCTCCAGGTATTGCTTGGCCTCGCGGTAGCGGCCGCGCTTGAGGGCAATGGTGCCGAGGGCGGCGAGGGGGTAGTGGCGGAGCTCGCGGGGAATGATCTCCAGGGCATCGCGGGCGAGGTCGCGGGCGGCAGCGAGATCACCACCGATTTCCAATTCGATCAGCGCGAGCTCGTACGCCGCCATCCCTCGGGCCAGAGCATCACCGCCGATGTTTCGATAGATTCGCTGCGCCAATCGGCGTGCAGCCAACAGCCGTCCGGCGTGGCGGAGCGACTCCAGAAGAGCGACGACCGCAGCCGCGAGATACGGCGAGCCCTCCGGTTGGTCGCGGAGGATGGCGTGCGCATAAGTCACCGCATCGCGGGTGCGTCCGAGGGCGGAGGCGAGAAGGGCCGCAGTGGCCTGCAGCCCAGGTTGCCCGGGCGCCGTACGTAACGCACCCGCTAAAAGCTCGAGCCCCCGGGCGGGTTGCCCGTTTTCCAAAGCCGCCTCGGCCTCGGTCACCACCTGCGCGGTAGCGGGCGGGAGATCGCTCGGAGGGGAGCCGTTGAGTAGGCGGACGGTTTCCTGGTACCGGAGACGTTGCGGGTCCATCCGCAGAACCTGTTGAAAAACATCCATCGCCTTCTGAGTCCAACCGCGCCGAAGATAGGCCACACCGAGGTGGTAGAGGGCGTCCTCGAAACCCGGCTCGATCTCCACAGCGCGGCGCAGGGCCTTGATCGCCAGTCCGCTCTGCCCCAGCTCGAGTCTGCAGATGCCCAGGAGATACCAGCTCTGCGGCACTTCCTCGATGGTGAGGCTCTCCTCGAGGAAAGTCAGCGCCGCACGGTGTTCGCCGCGAACGACCTTGAGCGCGCCAAGGGTGAAGTGGGGGAGGAACGCTTCCGGCGCCATCTCCCGGGCGCGCAGGAGAGCGTCCTCGGCCTCTGGCCATAGCCCCAGATCAGAGGCCACTGCGCCGAGATAGACCAAGGCCTCGAACTGCGGTCCGCGAAGCTCCAGGACCTTTCCAAAAGCGACCCGAGCGATTTCCAACTCACCGGTCTGGAAGGCGGCCTCGCCAATGAATGACCACAGCTCGTCGCTGTCGGGCGCCAACCCGGCGAGGTCGGTGAGGAGGTCGCGAGCAGTGCCGGTGTCTGGACCCAGGAGAGCGAGCTCCAATGCGCGGAGCTTTCGCCGAAATTCCTCTGTCGCATGCCCGGAGTGAACCGCCTGAGAGAGGATGCGATCACTGTAGGCTTTGAATCGCCGCGACAGGTCACGCGACAGCAGCTCCTGGTCGGCGATCCGTTCCCAGCCGTCCACAACCTCGGTGCGAGTGACGATTCCCTGGGTTTCGAGCAACCCGCCGAGGGACTGAACGCCGGCGTGGGCGACTGTCAGGTTGTGCTCGAGCTGGGCAAGGTGTTGGGCGGTGGAGGCGACTGCCCGTGACAGCCGGCGCACACTATCCTCGAGACCGGTGATCCGTTCCAGGATGTGTTCCTCGAGATCCTCCTGGGCCTGGATGAAGAACTCATCGGTGATTTCGTGGTCGGCGTCGGTGACGCCGGACAACACCAAGAGCTTGTTGCCGCAGCGACGACAAAAATCCTCCTCGCGAGGGTTGGTCGCTCCGCAGTGCTGGCAGAGCACCTATCAGTCCTCGTCGTAGGAGAAGAAGCCGCGACCGGACTTCCGGCCCAACCTGCCCGCATCCACCATCTTCACTAGCAGTGGGCAGGGTCGGTATTTGTCTTCTCCCAGCTCGTCATGAAGGATGCGCATGACGCTCAGGCAGTTGTCCAATCCGATGAGGTCGGCGATTCGAAGCGGTCCCATCGGGTGGTTCGCTCCAAGCGTCATGATCTTGTCGATGGACTCAGGGGTTGCGATCCCCTCGGACACAGCGAAAATCGCCTCGTTGATCATCGGCATGAGAAGTCGGTTGGACACGAATCCGGGATGGTCGGCGCATTCGACCGGGATCTTGCCCATCCTCTCGGCCACCCGGCGAATCGTAGAAACGGTTGTGTCGGAGGTTTCGAGACCTCGGACAACCTCGACCAGACGCATGACCGGTACGGGATTCATGAAATGCATGCCGACGATCCGATCAGGACGGCCGGTGACCGCAGCGAGCCGGGTGATGGAGATTGACGACGTGTTGGACGCGAGAAGAGTCGCCGCTGGACACAGCTCGTCGAGTTGGCGAAAAATCTCCGACTTGATGGTCAACGACTCCACCGCAGATTCGACCACCAGATCCGCACGTCGGTGCTCGTCGACGTGGGTGCTCGTGCTGATGCGGTTGACGATTTCGGCCTTGGCCGCCGCCTCCACCGCCCCCTTCTTGATCTGGCGGTCGAGGTTACGGTCAATCGTCTCGATACCATTCTCGAGAACCCTGGACTCGATGTCGGTGAGGATGACGTCAAAACCCGACACCGCTGCCACATGGGCGATTCCAGCGCCCATCTGTCCGGCTCCGACAATCCCGACGGTACGTATGTCCATGGTTGGTGTTCCCCCTGTTAGCCCGGCGAGATGAGCGGGCTGGCTGATCCGTAACCGGGTCCGATCCAAGGTCTTTTCCGGGTCGGTTCCCGAGAGGGCAGCCCGCCAATGGGTCAGCGGTGGGGCCCGCCCCTACAGGAGCTCATCCAACTTGGCCGCGAGGCTTGCCTTGTCGGTGACGCCAACGATTCGATCGGATATCTCACCGTTGTTGACCAGGAGCAGGGTCGGGATGGCCTGAATTCCGTACTTGACGGCGGTTTCCCCATTCGAGTCCACATCCAGCTTGCCGACCACGACCCGGTCCCCATACTCTTCGGCGATCTCTTCGACGATGGGACCGATGACGCGGCATGGGCCACACCACACCGCCCAGAAGTCGACCAGCGCGGGTTTGCCAGCGTTGAGGATTGTTTCTTCGAAATTTCCATCCGTGATCTCTACCGCGTTACCTGCCATCAGGTCGTGCCTCCTTGTGTTGCCCGCCTCCGCGACGGGCGGCCCAATACTACACCATTGAATTCGAGTGAACAGCCTGGACGGCTGGCAGATTCTCAATTCTCAATTCTCAATTTTGAATTCGTACCCGTCCACCCGCAGATCCGTGGGGATGGATGGGAATTGAGAATTAAGAATTGAGAATTAAGAATTTTTCGTGTCTGTTTGAATGTCTTGAATAACCGCGTGTGCCACTTTCTCGCCGTAGGCAACCGCGTAGTTCATTCCGCGGTCCTCGGGGAAAATCTGCGCCATCGAACAGAGATAGAGGCCGGGGACCGGCGCGCGCAGGGGCGGGATCTGTCCGCGGTAATCGATAGTGACCACCGGCTGCGCGTAGTCAGCGCGAAAGTGGTGGGAAGCGGTGATCCACGACGGGTCGAAAGAGGGATTGATCCTCTGAAGCGCCGGCATGTACGCGGCGAGCACCTCCTTCTTCGGGGCTCGAAACAGTGGGTGGTCGGGGAACAGATAGTTCGAGATGTACAGGATGTGTCGACCACCGTAGCGTTCGCGGGGAATGAAGTTGGTGTGTTCGATGAGGCCGCCGAACGGCATGTCGGAGTCAGCCACGTTGAGCCAATAGTACGGGGTCAGGGAGTTCTCGAGCTCGAGGATCGAACAGATGGCACCCGTGGCGCGGAGGCCTTTCAGGATCGAGCGATCATCAGCGGGCAGGAGATGGCCGGCTACCTCGAGGTAATCGGGCACGGGCGCCGCGATCACGACCCGGTCGGCCTTCCAGAAACCGTGACGGGTTTCGAGGCTGAAACCGGCGCCCTCCCTGTCGATGCGTTTCACGGCGTCGCTGAGCAAAAGCTCGGTCCCTCCGTCGGCGAGGTGATGTTCGAGAGCTTTGGTCAATCGGCCGAACGAACCGCGCATGTAGCCGAGCCGCTCGCCCATGCCCGAGGCTGATCGAGATTTCCCGCGCAGACACAGCTTCCCCCACAGCCACACCATGGCGACCTTCTCTGCGTCTTCGGCGAACTTCTGGTGGAACAGCGGCCCCCACACCGAACGCCAGACCCGTTCGCCCTGATGGCGGCGAATCCACTCCACGGCCGTGACGTTTTCGAAAGGGGTGGGGTCTTTGCTGCGCTGCAACAACACTGTCGATGCGGCGAAGCGCACCTTGTCGATGGCCCGCAGGGGGCCAAAACGAAGAAGCGACGCCGGAGTACCGAAGTCCCACGGCCTCCCGTCGGCCCAGATGCCCATGCGGGACGGAAGCCAATCGATGTGCTGGGCGACGCCGAGCTCTTCGGCGAGACCCACATAGGCGGAGTCGCTGGTGAAGAGGTGATGGTAGAAGGCTTCCAGGGGTTCGCCGCCGACCTCGAGCACCCTGGCGAGACCGCCCGGGCGCGAATATCGTTCGAATACGCGAACGTCACAGCCTGCTTGTGTCAGCCTCAACGCGGCGGTGAGTCCGGCAAGCCCAGCGCCGACAACCGCCACATCACACATGCGACTGGTACTGTCCGATGAACTCATGGTGCTCAATTCTAAATTCTTAATTCTAATTTCTCAATTTCCGATCCGCGTCCCCACCTCACGGGATGGATGTATGGAAATTCAAAATTGAGAATTCAAAATTGAGAATTCATCAGAAGATCACGTTCGTGATGTAGAACGTCTGCGGTGGGGTGTCACCTTTCACCAGTTCGTCCGCGAGCTCCGGAGTCAGCCGGAAGGTCCCGGCGGGTTTGCCCGACGTCTGGACCATTTCGAGCTCCACCGCGGCCGGCGCGAGCTCCCTGTGGAGACCGTGTATCAGCACGTAGGCCTCGGCTACAGTTTCCAGGGCCCGGAAAACCTCTCGCTCGGAATCAGTGGTTGTTTGGACGAAAAAGAAATCGGGTGCCGTCCCCTGGCTCGTTTTGTAGATGAGGAGGCCCTTTTCTTCGAAGATCTTGGCGAATGCCTGTTCGATCCGCGGGTCGGGATACCTCGTCATCCGCAGTTGAATGCCGGGCGTGGGAACCGGAGTCGGTTCGGTGGTCGTACCGAGATTTGGCTGTCCACTGCCGCCGGTGTCAAAGGTGGCATAATCGCCGAGCGAGGTCCGGGGCGTCGGCGTCGCGATAGCGGTTCCGGCAACCCCGAGCTCCTCGATCTCCAGCGCATCTCCCAGGCCGAGCTGGTTGTAACGCTCCGTTTCCATCAAATCAACGAGTTGCAGGGGATAGCTCGTAACCGTACCGGTCGACAGGGTGAGGATCGCGTTTGGGCCCTCGATACGCATGGGCTCCTTGCAGCGAATTTTGTGACCACTCTTCAAGATAACCACATAGCCGGCGGCGTTAGCCGCCATGACCGTAACCAGAAGAACCGCGACAATCATCCCGAAAATACGAAGTCGAGACATAGGCTTATGACCTCCAGCGCGTCGTCTCATACCATTATAGCTGTTAGGTATTAGGTATTAGGTATTAGCCCATCACAAGGTCCTCAGAGAACCGGAGGCCTCATGCCGAAAGAAGAGATTCCACCATGCCACCTGCTGATCACAACGGCATTGCCACAACGTGCGATGAGCTAACAGCTAATCGCTAATACCTAACAGCTTCCTGCTATGCCGGGTCAGCGCCCGTTTTCTGCGATCACGGCGGTACGGGATGTCCTCGAGATTAATCCGAGTAGTTCGCTTCTGGAGCCGGTCTCGGTCTTTCGATAGAGATGCTTGAGGTGGTCGCGGACTGTGTGCGGGCTGATGCCGAGCTGATCCGCCATGGCCGTGGTGGTCTGCCCCTGGACGAGGAGCTGCACCACCTCCTGCTCGCGAGGGCTCAACCGGTAGTTCGAGGCAAACTCATCGACCCGCACGGCGGAATCCGATACCGCCGGCTGCATCAGAGCGAGGACTGCGCCTGAGCCATGATCACCCGACTCGAGGATGCGCGTGACCTCGCAGGTCATGACGCTGCCGTCAGCGACATGCACCGTGCCCTTCCAGGATTCGGCCGCCCTGCCCGCCTTCACTACCTTCTCAACCAACAAGCACAGAAGGGTTAATAGTGGCTGACGCGGTTCATCCTCGATTTGGGCCAGGAGCTGGTCCTCGGTCTGCAACGATAGAAACCGATCAGCAGGTGGGTTGGCATAGACAATGTCACCTCGGTTGTCGAACAGGAAAACCGAGGTCGAAGTTGCGTCGAGCGCTCCGCGCAGGAGCGCGACTTGCCCGCGAAGCTTGGCGCACTCGAGAGTCCGGTTGAGACCGATCGCCAGCAGCTCGACCATATCCGGATCGGGTGCGGTCGCTGTACCGAGGCGCAGCGTCGCCGCGAAATTTTCTCCCATCTCGAGGGTGACCGTTGGCCCTCCGGCAGCGTCGGATCCTACGTGGTAGGACTCGGTAGAGCCATCGAGGCCGCACTCGACGTCGAGTGCGGCCGATTCGGCGGAGGACTGCACCATCAGAAGACGCAGCCACGTCAAAAGCTCCGAATCGTCAGGCGGCGGACATCCGCGTCGCAGCAGCAGTGGATTTTTGGCGCCCATCTCCATCTTTCATTGTATACGCATCGGCTTGAGAGGCAAGGCTTTGTCTGCCAAGAGCTTGACCTCTCCAGGGCACTGCCTTAGACTGCCGCCCTTATGTTGGAAGGGCTGCAGGACCGCTTGGCTCGTGTCACCAAAACCCTGAGGGGTGAGGGGCACCTGGCCGAGTACCACATCGAGACCGCGCTCAAGGAGATTCGGCTTGCCCTTCTCGAGGCTGATGTCAGCGTCGAGGTGGTCTCCGGCTTTATCGAACGCGTGCGGTCGAGAGCCCTCGGCAAGGAGGTGCTGAACTCTGTAACGCCTGCCCAAATGGTCACCAAGATCGTCCATGAGGAGCTCGTGACCCTTCTCGGTGGGGAAACCACCGAGCTTGACCTCAAGGGGCGGCCCGCCGTCGTGATGTTGGTCGGTCTTCAGGGCTCGGGAAAGACGACCACCGCAGCCAAGTTGGCGCGTTGGATCAAGGATAGGAAAAACCTGTTCCCGCTGTTGGTTCCAGCCGATACCTCACGTCCGGCGGCGCGCGAACAGCTCCTCGTCCTCGGTGAAAAGGCGTCGGTACCGGTAGTCGACACTCGCGACATGGATGACCCGGAATCCATTGCGCACCGTGCGCTTCGCGAGGCTTCGATCAAGGGCCACCAGGTCCTGATCTTCGACACCGCGGGGCGACTGCACATCGACGACGATCTGATGGGCCAGCTGCAGCGGCTCAAGGAGATCCTCAAGCCCAAACAGATTCTCTTCGTTGCTGACGCCATGACCGGACAGGACGCGGTGCGCTCAGCGCGCGCCTTTCACGAGCGTCTCGAGATCACAGGCGTCATCCTCACCAAGCTCGACGGCGACGCCCGTGGCGGTGCTGCGTTGTCGGTGCGTGAGGTTGTGGGGAAGCCGATTGTCTTCGCCGGAATCGGAGAGCAGATTGAAAACCTAGAACAGTTTCATCCCGACCGTATGGCCGGCCGCATTCTCGGTATGGGCGACGTGCTGACGTTGGTCGAAAAGGCGCAGGATGCGGTTGACGAGAAAAAGGCGCGCCGGCTCGAGGCCAAGCTCAGGAAGAACAAGTTCGATCTCGAGGACCTCCGTGATCAACTGAAGAGCCTGAAGAAGATGGGTCCTCTGCAGTCGGTGATGGAAATGGTGCCCGGGATGGGAAAGATGATGCCGGAGGGAGGCGTCGGCGAGGGACAGGAACGACAACTCATGCGTATGGAGGCCTGCATCGACTCGATGACGCCAAAAGAGCGTCGCCACCCGCAGGTTCTCAACGGTTCACGAAAGAAACGGATCGCCAGGGGCTCGGGAACGAGCGTCGAGGAGATCAACCGCCTCTTGCGTCAATTCGGACAGA
>JAOZUP010000391.1 GCA_029938595.1 Thermoanaerobaculales bacterium
GCGACGAGGCCCTCCGCAACAGCGCCACGCCGACTGTGGGTTCCCGGCGGAGGATCCAAGCTTGGGGCGGCAAATCCGAAATCCGAAATTCGAAATCCGAAATTTGGTGGGGCCAGCATCGCGCATCGAGCATCCAGTATCGATCGACTCGATGGTGGGGTTTCATATGTCATTGACGAAAACTGCGATTGGTCCGCGAACCGAAACCGGGTCTTCCACGTTTGATGGATTGGACGGCGCCTTGGCGGGCGCATCCAACGTAACGATCGGACCCATCGGAGAGCCGACCCGGCTACAATCGGTGGGACGCCGACTGGAGGACCGATGAACATCGCCTTTTTCGAGCCGCTGAACCGCGCTTGGGAGAAGATGAAGCGCATCCTGTGGCAGCCCTTCGATCTTGCCAAGTGGCTCGTGCTGGGCTTTTCGGCCTGGCTCGCCGGTCTCATGGACGGTGCCGGTGGCGGCGGATGGAAGTGGATGGCCGACGACAACGACTTCCCCGGGCGCTGCAACCTCAACGGCAGTGGCGAGGCTTTCCGGAATGCCGGAGAGGCGTTTATCTGGCTGCCGATTATCTTCGTCGTCATCATGGCCGTGGCAGCCATCCTGCTCCTCATCCTGTGGTTGTCGTCGCGGGCGAAGTTCATCTATCTCGATAATGTGATCCACAACAGGGCCCAGATCGTCGAGCCGTGGCACCGGCTCCGCGACCTCGGCAACTCTCTCTTCCTGTGGCGGGTTGGGTTCATCGTGGCGTGCGGGCTGGTCGCGCTGCTGCTGCTGCTCCTCTTCTTCGCGCCGGCGGCGACCCTGTCGCTCTCAGATGCCCTCGCCGGTCTGTCCTACGCCGCGATGGGCTTCGGCGTGCTGATTCTCATCGTCTTCGGGATCCTCGCCGCGTACGTGGCGCTGTTCCTCGAGGGCTTCGTGATCCCGATCATGTACAAGTTCGATCTCAAGGCCACTGAGGCGTGGCGCTACTTTCTGCCCTGGCTCAAGGCTCGGCCGCTGCCGTTCGTTGTCTACGGCCTCTTCGTGCTCGGGCTGGGCTTCTGTGTTGTCGTGCTCTTCGGGCTTGTTTGCTTGCTCACCTGCTGCTTTGTCGCCCTGCCCTACGTGGGGACGGTGATCTTGCTCCCGATCTGGGTTACCTACCGGCTCTTCAGCGTCGAGTTCCTGGCCCAATTCGACCCGGGTTTCGATCTCTTCATACCGGCGGAGATCGAGATGGAGGACGGTTCCTGAGGAGCAGATCGCAGATCACGAGGGCGACGAGGATGGCGACCATGACCGTCCGCAGTGTAGACTCGCTCACCGCCGTGATCACGTGCGCACCGACCTTGCTGACAACGACCGAGTTTTCGTCCTGTGCACTCTCGATCGCGAGCCGTCGATGTGGCGCCCACGGGTAAGACGAACGGGCGAGGGCGGCGCCGAAAACACGTTCGAGGATCAGGTTCTCGCGAAACGCCACAGTCATGCTCTCGCGATGAGCTGGTGTGCTCGGTGTGAGCTTTCGGGCCTGTGCAGCGCTTCTGTCTCGGGCGAAGAGGTGGACCCGGGCCTCGTAGGTGAATGGGTCAACGGCCGGCGACATGTGGCGGAGGAAATCGGCGTATTTGTGCCGCGAGGCGTCGAGCATGGCCGCGACCTCCACAGCGCGTGAGCCGTCCTCATGTGCCAGATCGTCGAGGGAGAGACGAGACCGGAAAGACGTCAGGTCATCGAGCCGGTGGAGATGGCCGTACTCGGAGATAGTCTCGTCCCCGGATACGAGGCTCTCGAGGGTTGGGAGGAGCTCTGCGAGGCGGTTGGCGCGCCGCGGGGTGGCGGCAAAGCAAAAACTGAGCAGCACGACCACGGCGGCGGCGAGCCGGCAGAGCCGCTGCAGCGACCTGCGGCTTATCGGCGACGATGGAGCCGGCGCCACGACCGAGAGGGCGACCTGGACGAGGATTGAAGCGCCGCCGTTGAGGACGATGTCACGAAAGTCCCAGAAACGGCCCGGCACGAGCCACTGGATGATCTCATCGAAGATGCCGACGAGAATTCCAATCAGGGTGCCGGCGACGAAAACCGAGCTGTCTTGGATGCCGGTACGCAGGGCTCGGAAAAGCAGCACGCCGAGAATCCCGTACTCGAGGAAGTGGACCGCCTCCTCGGGTTGCCCCATGAGGCGCCAGGTCCAGGTGACCAGGACGGTGGTGACCACGAGCAGTACTGCGGCATCTTTGACGTGGAGACGCCGTCGTTGACGGCGGAGGAATACGAGCCCGGCCGCACACAGCGAAACCACGACGAGGATCACGCCAATGCCGATGAGCTCGGCGGGCCATCGCGCCACGAAGTACTCTCTGAGCCCAAGGACGAACGGAATCGCGGTGAAGATCACTACGATCCACAAAGCGACAGCGAGCCAACGGAGGAGGGAACTTCGGGTCATCAACGGCATGGTACCCGAGGTCGGAAGTGGGCGAGGTCTCGATGTGGGTATCGATTCTGTGTCTCGATTCCTGGCGTTTGCCACCTTTAGGCTGCATCTTGGAAAGGAGACACCTGGCTTTCCGCAACGGGTGAGAGGAGGATTCGATGATGGATGCGTCCACCGTTCCGCCACCGGCATCGCTCGATACGATCGAGAAACAGGTGACCCTGAAGGACGGACGGAAGGTCACCGTTCGCAGGATGCACGCGGACGATGTGGAACGCTCCTATCGGTTCTTCTGCGCCCTTCCCACCGAGGACCGGAAGTACCTGCGGGTCGATGTGACCCGGCGGGAGATGGTGGAGCGGCGCACGACCGAGGCGGACGACGGCCGCGTCGAGAGAGTGGTCGTCGTCCACGACGGCGGGATTGTCGCCGATGGGGCTTTGGAGCTGGAGGGTCACGGATGGGGGGACAAGGTGGCCGAGGTCCGCATCATCGTCGCCCGGGATTGGCAGCGCCTCGGACTCGGCTCGGTGGTCGCGCGCGAGCTCTTTCATCGTGCGTCGCAGCACCGGGCCGTCCGTATCGTTGCGCGCCTGATGCGTCCGCAGGAGGGAGCCCACCGGATCTTCAGGCGGCTCGGATTCAACGAGGAGTTCCTCATTCCCGAGCATGTTCGCGACCAGGACGGCGTCTGGCAGGATCTGATCATCATGCGGTGTCCGCTCGAGGATCTGTGGCGGGACATGGAGCGCAAGCTCGCTGACGGCGACTGGTTGCGACACAGATAACCTTCCTGCTGAAGGCGGGTGCAATACAGGCCGAAGCTCAACCCGCGTATCTCATCACCTCCCGTCAGTGACCGCGACTCAATCCCTCCTTTGCTATGATGAGTCGCGATTCGCTTGGAGGCACTCATGACCGAAGAAAAGGTGAACGGTTCCGGGCTCGGAATTATCGGCTACGACAGCTATGAGTTCGTGGTGGCCGACGTAGAACGCAGCCGCAGGTTCTACACTGAGATGATGGACGTGCCCGAGGTGGCGCGATTGGATGAGCGTGCCGCGGCCGAACGGGGCGAGGACGCGCTGCTCTTCGCCGCCGGAAAGGCCCGCTGCGTATGCGTTACCCCCCGCGAGCGCGGATCGTTGGCTGACCGCTGGCTCCGAAGGCATCCCGACGGTGTGCGGTTGGTGAGCTTTCGGGTGCGCGATCTCGAGGCGACCCGGAATGTGCTGGCCCAGCGCGGCGCTGCGTTCTGCACCGAGGTGGTTGCGAGGGTGGACGACCAGGGGCGGGCTTTCCGCCACTTCGATATCGCCACCCCATTGGGCGAGGTGCGCTTCCGCTTCGTCGAGCGGGCGGCTGACGCCCTGCCGCCCGGCTTTTCACTCCTCGAGGAAGGCCCGCAGAGGAACTCGAACGGCTTCCAGGTCATCGATCACATCACCTCGAACTTCCTCACCATCGAGCCCCACGTCA
>JAOZUP010000392.1 GCA_029938595.1 Thermoanaerobaculales bacterium
GTCCACGAAAAGCCCACCCGCAAGACTCCCGCCCGGCTCGATCCCGACATCCGCGTGCCCGACCCACGCCTAACCAGTGGCGTCCGAGGCTTCGAAATGTCCGCCGGCCAAAGCGCCGAAGCCATGAACACCAACTTCTTCTGCGCCGAGCCACGCCTCGGCGTCGGAGTCCGAGTCGCGGAAGATCCCGCCTCCGCCATCACCCTCCGACACTATGCCCCAGCTGCCAGCCGGCGGAGCAGGGATCGCCTTTGCGCCAAACGAAGCCGCTTTACCGAGTGAACTGGCCAAAGCTTGACGCAACGCAGGCGGTACAGGCGCAGTCGAAGCCGGTTGGCCGTCTCGGACTGCCTGGTCCTGGCTCGAGGGTGGGTCTTCGGCATGAAGAACCGATCCTGGGACAATCAACATCAGAACGAAGATCCAGCTTGCCGTTTTCAGACAGACCTGTTTCATGACCACTCCTCCTTACAGTTTGGGGGCTCAAAAAGTGGATGCTGTGCTGCCGGGAACCGAGCGAGCTGTTCTCTTGCAGTGCATCTGAACCAGCAGAGGGCAGGACGGCAAGAGCTGCTTTCGTCCCGACTCGATCCCAAGAGCGTGACACATCGCATAGCCATCAGTTTAGGTTTCGTTTCTAACCAAGAAACTACAGCATTCCGGGGTCCGAGACAACATCCGAGCTTAAGTTGAACGACTGTCTCAAATAAAGAGCTGTGGATGATGCGGAATTTACGAGTGTTTGCCCATCGCCCAATCGTTGCGAGCGACCTCGAGGAGACCCCGTAGAACCGAATTGGGGAACCCGACTCGGCACACTGGTATTTTTCGAATTTGGTCATTGTCTGAAGATCAGTACAGGCGGAGTCTTCGCGATGGGCGGTGGCGTTGACGCCGGTTTCCTAATTCGGACGTCGCTTTTCGAGTCCTGCTAGCCCCGCCAAGCACTCCATCTCAAGGGATGAAGATCCAGTTGGCCCCGGCGTGGCCGCCAAAGGTCCCTGTCGAGGCGTGGTCGTCGGCGTTGAGCCGCTCGAGCAGGTCGGCGGTGGACCTGGTTCTGGGTGGGAGAACGAGGAGGCGGCCCGTCGGGTAGGTCTCGATGGCTTCGACGAGTTCATCGATCTCATAGGCAGACGGTGGAAGGTTGGCGAGGACGGCGTCCGGAACCAACGCCCGGTAGGCCTCATGCCCAAAGTCCTCGGGTGATTCAACGAGGTTGATGATGGAGCCCACGCCGTTGATTTGGGTCGCCAACCGTACGATCTGATCGCGCTGGAGAGCCGGCCGCTGGCTTGGGTAGATGACGAAGGTGGTGCGGAGGTTCCACCAGCCGGAGGCGACCACAAGTGCGGCGACCCCCGTGATAGCGGCCGCTTTCAGCCACCAGTGTCTGGCGAGAAGCCCGATGCGGAGCAGCCTGTCGATCAGCAGGGCCGGAAACAGGAGCAGGATTGGGGTGACGGTGATCAGACGGGGTGTGAACGGGGCGTCGATGGTGAGCAGACCGCCGGCAACCACGGTGCCACCGACCCACAGCCAGAGGAGCTGGCCTCCGCGGGTTCGGAGCAACGCCAGCCCGTAGATCAGGCCGGCGGTGAAAAAGGAGAGCAGAAACGGATCGATGTACCGCCCATGGAAGCCGTACTGGATGCTCCGTTCGCCGGCGTTGCCGAAGAAAAAACGAGCGAGGCGGTCGGCCTGGCAAACCAGGATCTCGAGACCGTTGTCGGTTCCATAGACCCGAGAGACGTGGTCTCGATTCTGCTCCGAGAGCAAGAAGACCTGCTCTGTCCGGGACGTCGCGGTGTGGGGTCTCGTAGCATAGTGGACGAGGAGGGGCGCCGTCGTGATTGCGAACAGGGCCGCAGTGACAACGAGCCCGCGAAGGGCAATCGAGCCCTCGCCACGGTCCGACAGCCACCGCGCAGCCGACCAGGCGATCAGGATCACGGGGAGCAGCCAGGCCGCGTAGTAGGTCTGGCACGCGATCCCGGCGGCAACACCGGCGCAGCCGAAGAGAAGTGGGCTGCGCCGGTCGACGGCCGTCACGAAGAGCCACAGCGCCACCACGGTTAGCGCCCCGGCCTGCATGTAGTGGAAGCCGGCGCGGCTGTAGTGCAGGTGCCAGTGAAAGGGAGCTGTGAACAGCAGCAGCAGCATCGCCGGTCGAACCCCAAATAGGCGGCGCACGAGCAGATAGGCCGCGAGCAGCGAGATCACGCCAAGGAGGGCGGAGCTCAGCCGAAGTGCGAGAAGGGTGGGTCCGAGGATGTGCATCGGAATGCTGGTGAGGAAGAATCCAAGATGCGGACAGTCGAACCATCCGGTGTTGAAGAGGTCCTGCCCCTCGGCGAGGAAGGGACGCGCTTCGAGGAGGCAGGACATCTCGTCGTTGTGGAGCTGGGCAGGGAAGCTCTCGATGGCGACTACCCGCAGGGCAGTGGCGACGGCGAGGATGAGGATGAGGGCGAGAACCTCGGGAGATCGCCACCGGGGTTGCTCGCGGCTCTCTCGTCCAAGAATCGGGTGGCTTCGCCCCGACTGCCAGGCGGCGATGGCGACCAGAGTGAAGACCCAGCCGATGGTCCAGCCGGCGAGGGCGGCCGGCCAGTGCTCGGCGTCGTACCGAAAGTAGATGGCGGTGGCGATACCGGCAACCGCGAGCGCCGCCAACCCGATGGCCGCAGCACCGTACCGGGACCTGCCGGTCGCAGTCTGGTCTTCGTTGCTCATCGCCCTCCCTAGATCGAGTCTATAATGGCGGCGAGATATTCCATGTCCATCTTCGAAAGGTGGCGAGTCATGCAGGTTCGGGATTTCACTGAGCGTTTTCGCACTCCGCGGGCCCGCAGAGGATTGTTGGCGTGTCTGGTGCTGTGGGTTGTGTACCTGGTTGGGGTGAACATCTTTATCAACTCCGATCTCCTGCCGCGGTTGGCGGCGCCGCATCGGGAGCGCACGAAGATCAGCTGGGAACGCGCCTGGACGGTCGTGCCCGGGTTGATCCACGTCCGTGGCTTCAAGCTTCGGAGCCACACCCGGGGGACCCTGTGGACCCTCGATATCGACCGCGGCCGGGCGTTTTTCAATCTATTCGCCCTTCCGTTCAGGACGGTTCACATCGTTGCGCCGCGGGCGAGTGGCATCGATTTCGTGCTTGGTAACGCCGACACCGTGCTGCCGCGGAAAGAGAAGAAGAAACCTGGTATGAAGATCCGCATCGACTACGCGCGGGCGGACGGGATCCGGACGATGAGAATCGGCGAAATGGCGATCGAAGGCTCTGTGCGTGCGGGCGGGAGCTTCTGGACTCGAGCCCGCGGCCCCCTCAGGATGAAGGGTGCGTGGCTCAAGGTCGATTCCGGGACGATTCGATATGGGGAGGAGACGCTCGCAACTGGCCTCCGGATCAACGGGCGGGCGTCGATCGACCGCCTCGTGCCGAGCGAGCATCGTGGCGAGAGCATGCTCCCGTTTCTCGTCACCCGCATCCGGGTTGGTGGCGAGGTTGCCGATCTCTCCTTTCTCAATGTCCTTCTCCGGAGCACGAAATCGGTGTCGTTCGGCGGCGGGTTTGGGAGGCTCGACGCCGACCTGCGGTTGACGCGGGGAGTTGTGGAGCCCGAGAGCCGGCTGGTGACCGAAGAGGCGACCATCACCGTCGACTACCTCGGGTATCGAGCCGAGGGGACGGGGCGGATCCTCGGATTCAGCGCCGCCGACACGACGGTGCACGAGCTGCTTAATTTCCATCTCGAGAGCTACTCGTTGGCTGTTCGCGGGGACGAGCGACCCTATCTCGAGGGCAAGGACCTGGTGGTGAGCGTGCGCGGGGATGAAGGACTTCAGCTCGGGGAAAAGGGTTTGCAGTCGGACGTCATCATTGACATGCCGGAGGCTCAGGTGCC
>JAOZUP010000059.1:0-1823 GCA_029938595.1 Thermoanaerobaculales bacterium
AGTGCCACCGCCCCAGTGAAGCTGGCTGAGCCGGCGGCGGTGGCCGAGCGCCGCCTGCAGCAGGTCAAGCTCGGCCGCCAGGGCCTCGAGGTAGGGCTGCTCGGGACCGCGACGAGGTGAGATCACCACGTTGCAGCCGCAAAAGGTGCACCGCTGTTTGCAGAACGGCAGGTGAACGTACATCGAGAGCGGCTCTCCCGGGCGCGATGCCGCCACAGTGAGCCGTTCGCGGTAGGCGGCCTCGTCGAAATCGGGGCTGAACTGCGGGGCGGTGGGGTAGGACGTGTAGCGCGGCCCGGGCCGATCATACTTTTCCAACAGCGCCGGTGAAAGACGGGAGATATCGACGGCATTCGTCATTCGGTCGGCCCGGGCCGCGAATTAGGAATTAGGAATGAGGAATTAGGAATTCGGACCCGTTTCCGCGACGAGAACGAGAACGTCAGAACGAGGGAAAAAAATTCGACTGACGCCTTGAAATCTGTTGCCTTGGGTGGATGGCTGGTCATTCCTAATTCCTAATTCCTAATTCATACCGATACCCCTTAACCGTCCCCACGAACGCTTCCATGGCGTGGACCGGCACATCGGGCGTGATGCCGTGGCCGAGGTTGGCGATGTATCCGCTACGGGGGGCGGATTCGAGCATCGCCAGGGTACGGCGTCGGATTTCCTCGTCGGGGCCCATGAGCACGCCGGGATCGAGGTTGCCCTGCAGGGCGTGCTCGGGCAGCGCACGGGCTGCTCGCCCGAGGTCCACACGCCAATCGAGCCCGAGGACCTCGCACGGCATTTCCGGGAGATCGTGGAGGAGGTGAGCGCCGCCGTTGGCAAAGTAAATCCGCGGTACCTCGAGATCGGCGATCGCGTCGAGAAGGCGCCGGGCCGGCTGCAGTGCCCATCGGCGTGCGTCCTCGGCCGCCAGCGAGCCGACCCACGAGTCGAAAATCTGCACCGCCTGCGCGCCGTGTTCGACCTGGGTCCGGAGGTAGGCGGCCATGGCATCCGCGAGGGTGTTCACAAGGCGGTCGAAGTCTTCAGGATGATGGTGGGCGAACGATTTGACCCTCGTGAAGGTGCGCGAGGTGACGCCCTCCACCAGGTACGAGGCAAGCGTCCACGGCGCGCCGCAGAATCCGATCAGGGCCGTGTCTTCGGCAAGCGCCGCGCCCACCCGATCGAGGGTCTCCGACAGGAACTCGGTGCCCCTCCACGGATCCGGGATCCGGAGTCGATCGAGATCGGCGGGATCGCGCACGGGGTTGGCGATGTGCGGGGCGGGGCTGAAGGTGAGCTCGACGCCCATCGGCACGAGAGGCGTCAGGATGTCGGAGAATACGATGGCCGCGTCGAGTCCGAATCGGCGGATCGGCTGCAGGGTGATTTCCGCAGCGATTTCCGGCGTTCGGCACATGGTCAGGAAATCCCCGGCCTTCTTGCGCACCTCTCGATACTCGGGAAGGTATCGGCCCGCCTGGCGCATGACCCAAACCGGAGGACGGTCCACCTCTTCCTTCCGGCAGGCGCGAAGGAATCGGTTCATCATGAGGGCCCTAGGGGTGAAATCTGGATTTGAATTAGGAAGTAGGAATTAGGAATTAGGAATGCAGTCCACCCATCCCAGAAGAGTATTGAGTTCCGCGCACCTACCCACAATTTGCAGCCATCTCGGAAACCAGGGATGCGAATTCCTAATTCCTCATTCCTAATTCCTAATTCCTTCATGAAATCTCTCTGACCGCCGCTTCGAACGCCCCGATCGTTTCCTCGATGATGTCCGAATCGTGGGCGAGCGAGACGAACATCACCTCGTAGGCGGACGG
>JAOZUP010000059.1:1923-13759 GCA_029938595.1 Thermoanaerobaculales bacterium
GCGGCGCCGCCGTCGGCCAGGAGGAGGTGCAGGGTCGCGGCGCCCGCGGCCATGGCGACTGGGTTGCCGGAGAGCGTGCCCGCCTGATAGACGGGACCGAGAGGCGCAAGCTGCTCCATCAACTCCCGTCTGCCGCCGTACGCGCCGACAGGCATGCCGCCACCGATCACCTTGCCGTAGGTGGCGAGATCGGGCTCGATGCCGTAGTGGCCGGCGGAGCCGTTGGCTCCGAGCCGGAATCCAGTGATGACCTCGTCGAGGATGAGCAGAGCGCCGTACCGGGTGCACTGCTCGCGCACCAGACGCATGTATTCCGGCCGTTGGACAAGGAGGCCCGAGTTGGCGGGCACCCCCTCGATGATGACCGCGGCGATCTCACCGCCGCGTTCCTCCATCAGACTGAGGAACGCCTCCTCGTTGTCGAGCGGTAGGACCGCGGTGTGGGCGGCGAAGCTCTCCGGCACCCCGGCCGATGAGGGTGTGCCGAAGGTGGCGAGGCCGGAACCGGCGGAGACCAGCAGATGGTCGGCATGGCCGTGGTAGCAGCCCGAAAACTTGATGACCGTATCGCGCCCAGTGGCGCCGCGCGCCAGACGCACAGCGGACATGACCGCCTCGGTGCCCGACGACACGAACCGAACCATCTCCAGGTGCGGGACAGCCGACGTCACGAGCTCGGCCAGCTCCACTTCCTGCCGGCAGGGCGCGCCGAAGGAAAGACCCGCGGCGGCGGTCGTCGCCACCGCCTCCACCACGTCGGGGTGGGCGTGCCCCAGGATCAACGGCCCCCAGGAGCCGATGTAGTCGATGAAACGACTGCCGTCCGCATCAAAGATGTGGCAGCCGACGCCGTGATCGTAAAATAGAGGATCGCCGCCGACCGAACGGAACGCCCGGACCGGCGAGTTGACCCCGGCCGGCATCACTTCGCAGGCGCGGCGATACAGCTCGCGCGATCGGTGCCGGTTGCTCACAGCCAGGCCTCGGCCAGGGCGTGGCGCCCATGGTAGGTGATGATGATGTCGGCGCCGGCGCGCCGGAACGCGTGCAGGTTCTCCAGAACGACGGTGCGCTCGTCGATCCATCCGCGTTCAGCGGCGGCCTTGACCATCGAGTACTCGCCGGAAACGTTGTAAACGGCAAGCGGTTGGGAAAAGGCCTCCCGAAGGTCGGCAACGACGTCGAGAAAGGCGAGCGCCGGTTTGACCATGAGGATGTCGGCGCCCTCGTCGATGTCGAGCTCGGCCTCAATCAGCGCCTCGCGCCGGTTGCGGGTGTCCATTTGGTGTGAGCGGCGATCGCCCGAGCTCGGTGCAGATTGTGCGGCCTCGCGGAAGGGACCGTAGTAACCGGACGCGTACTTCACCGAGTACGACATGATGGCCGTGTCCACGAGCCCGTTGTCATCAAGCATCTCACGAATTGCTCCGACCCGACCGTCCATCATGTCCGACGGTGCGACCACGTCGGCGCCGGCGCGGGCGTGGCTGAGAGCCATGGCGGCGAGGTGGGGGAGGGTGGAATCGTTGTCGACCTTGCCGTCGACGATCAGACCACAGTGACCGTGGTCGGTGTAGGCGCAGAGACAGACGTCGGTGATGACAACGAGCTGCTCGCCGAACTTATCCTTGAGCGCAGTCACAGCCGTGGACACCAGATTGTCCTTTTCTGCGGCGGCGCTTCCGTCGGGCCTCTTGACGGTCTCGTCCGGCACCCCGAAGAGGAGCACCGATCTGATGCCGAGTTCGAGGTCCCGGCCGACCGTATCCACCAACCGGTCGACCGATTGGTGATCGATACCGGGCATCGCGCCGATGGGCTCGGAGATACCGTCGCCGGGAACCACGAAATGCGGTTGTACGAACATCCCGGCGTCGATGCGGGCCTCCGCCACCAGATCTCGGAGGACCGGAGACATTCGAAGGCGTCGGGGTCGGTTGATCAATTCCTGCATAATTCCTCCGCGAGTGATTTCATTGTTGGTTCGAGCGGGATACGGCAATCGATGCCGAGCGCGGCCGCCGCCTGCCGGGTGGTGGGGCCGAGGGCCCAATGGGGACACGGGAGCGGATGGCCTCCCACGCCTTCGAGGTAGAAAGTGGCGGCCCGCGGCGAGGTCAGGACAACCGCGTCGAGGCTCGGCCCCAACGGCGGCAGCTCGCGGGGCGGTGTCGGGTCCATGCGGTAGACCACCACCGGGAGCACGGAATGGCCATTTTCGGTGAGGATTCGGGGCAGCTCGGGACGGCGGTCGCGGCCACACGCAAACACGATCGTGGTTGGGTTGTCGAGGGACTCGACGAGCTCCTGCGCCAGCCCCTGGCCGTGTCCGGGGCCAACGAGCTCCACCCTGAGTCCAGCCTCCTCGGCTGCCCGAGCGGTGCCGGTTCCGACAACGGCTGCAGGCAGCTCGAGTAAATTCTCGGCGCCTCGATCACGGCAGGCGCCGGCGAAACGATGTGGGGCGCGGGGCGACGCCATCACCAGCCACGTCGGGGCACGCTCGTCGGACCTGTGCGCCAGGAGCTCCTGCCAGCCCGCGTCGTCGTTCACATCCTCGAGGCGCAGTACGGGATAGGGCCGGAGGGTGAGACCGCACGGATCCAGGAACGTCTGCAGCTCGGTGCAATCGGCCGGGTGGCGTGTGATGAGCACATAGCGGGTCATTGGTTCACGCGTGTATGCCCGGCGAGCCGCAAGGCGTTGAAGCACACCTGAGCCGCGGTCTCCGGGTCCTGGGCGATACCTCCCACCCGCGATACCTCGGCCCGGGTGGCGTCGTCGTCGATCTCGCCGAGCACCGCCTGCAGGCGGAGACCGCTCTCGTCTTCGGTCGCGAGACAGCCGAGGGGAAGGTGGCAGCCGCCGCCAAGGAGCTCGAGAAGCCTACGTTCGGCCCCGACGCGGCGGGCGATGCCATGATCGTGAAGTTCGGCCAGCTGCCGTGTGGCGGGATCGCTTGCACGGGTCTCGATGGCGAGGGCGCCCTGTCCGGGGGCCGGGAGCATCACCTCCGGAGGTAGCTCACGGCACTCGATCCCGCCGAGATCCAGATTGAGACGGCGCACCCCGGCGGCCGCAAGGAGAATGGCGTCGTAGCCGCCGTCCCGCAACTTCCGCACCCGGGTCGGCACGTTGCCGCGCAGCGCCCGCACCTCGATCCCGGGGTTGCAGACCAGAGCCTGGGCCGCACGGCGCAACGACGAGGTGCCGAGGACCCTTCCGGCGGGCAGCCCGAGAGGATCGGCGTGGGTCGGTTCGAGCCTTCCCGGGAGCGCGAGAACCATGTCGGCCGGAACGGCCCGCTCGGGGATGGCAGCGATCTCGAGCCCGTCCGGTTCATCGGTCGGCAAATCCTTGAGCGAGTGAACGACCAGGTCGATCCGATGCTCCAGCAGGGCATCCTGAAGCTCTTTGGTGAAGAACCCCTTGCCCTCCATCTTGCGGAAGGCGACGTCCTGGATCCGGTCACCCCGGGTCGTGATGACCTCGATCTCGCACGTGAGACCAAGGCGATCGTCGACGAGGTGGGCGACCCGACGGGCCTGCCACAGAGCGAGATCTGAGCCGCGGGTGCCGAGACGCAGCCGGTCGGTCATTTTTTGGGCTCCTCGCCCGGGCCGTTTTCCCCCTCGAGGCCCTTGAGGAAACCGTCGATCACCGCACTCGAGTGGTGCCAGGCGGCGCTCTTGAGCCCCTTCAAGGGCACCTGGACGAGCCGTTTGACAAGCCCCTCCGCCATCCTTTCAACCGCCTCCCGGTCGGCTACCTCGAGGTGAGCGAGGTCCTTCCCGAGGCTGTGCTTCACGGCACGATCGGCCATCTCCTGGAACGACTGGTTGAGGCTGCGCGCGGCCGGTGACAGGGCCCGGTCGAGGAGGTGGCGGCGAAGGATCTCGAGCTGATAGTCGACCAGCTTTTCGCAACGATCCATCTCCTGGAGGCGTCGTTTTCGGTTGACCTCGGCCTCCTCGCGCATCTCCTCGATGCCGTGCACGGACACTCTTGCCAACGCGCCCGCCTCGGGGGCGATGTTTGGAGGCATGGCGAGATCGATGAGCAGAAGCTCCTCGCCGTCGGGCAGGCGATCGCGCAGGTTGACCACGTCTTCCCGGTCGAGTAGAGCTCCTCGCGATGAGGTGACCGCCACGACAGTGCCGGTGACGGGCGGATCGCTGATCGCTTCGGCGAGCGGCATCGTGGTGGTGTGCGGATCCCCGGAAGCCATCTCCTCGGCGCGTTCGGGGGTGCGGTTCGCCACGATCACGGATCGATCGGGGTCCGCGGTGCGTACCAACCGCAGGGACTGGCGGGCCATCTCGCCGGCGCCGAAAATTAGGACCGGTGATCGATTGACCTCCAGGTGTTCGCGCAGCGACCGCTCGACCAGGGTTATCAGGGACACCGGACGGCGGGTCAGCTCGGTTTCGGTGCGAACCCTCTTCGCGAGATGAAACGCCTCGTGGAAGGTCTGGTCGAGGATTCCTCCGAGGAGACCGCTTTGGTGCGCGATCTCGTGCGCCTCCTTGGCCTGACCGGCGATCTGGGCCTCACCGACCATCATCGAGTCGAGGGCGGAGGTGACTCGAAAGAGGTGGCGGACAGCGGAACGGCCGAAGTGGACGTAGAGCTCGTCGTCACCGGGAAGCTGACATGCGCCGTCGGTGAGGTCGGCGAGGCTGCGCCGGAGGTGGAAGAGCAGGGGATTGGTGTGGATGCGCGTTTCACCGCGGAAGTAGAACTCGACCCGGTTGCAGGTGCCGAGGTAGACAAGCTCCGAAAAACCAGCGAGCCGGGCAAGCTCGACGAGGTTTTCGCGGGGAAACTCGGCCGGCAGCGATGCAGCCGCCAGCTGGTCCACGTGCACGGTGCGGTACGAGGCGCCTACGACGCCGATGTAATCCAAGCTCTCGGCCTCCCGGCAGAGAGTCTACGCGACATCGGCGAACGATTCAGTCATACAGCGGTAAAATCGCTTGAGAAAAATTTCACACACCCATTGAGAAAATTTGACGGCAGGGGTACGCTCGATAACCACGGCATGGATGTCGGCCGGATGGGTCGGCGCCGAGCCGAGAAAATCGAGGGGGTAGCAATCCGCCTATGAGTGACTCCGGAGGATTTTTCAGCTCAACGCTGGGTAAGAAGTGGTTGATGGCCGTCACCGGCATCATTCTCTTCGGTTTTGTGGTCGGCCACATGCTCGGCAATCTGCAGATCTACCTTGGACAGGAACAGCTGGATCACTACGCCGAGCTGTTGCAGGCGAACAAGCCCTTTCTGTGGGCGTTCAGATCGGTGCTGCTGTTCTGTGTCAGCGTTCACATCTGGGCGGCGGTGGTGATCTGGCTGCGCAACCGTTCTGCGCGCCCGGTCAAGTACAAGATGTTCCAGCCGCCGGGGTTGGATTATGCCGCGCGGACGATGGTGTGGAGCGGCCCGATCGTCGCCCTCTTCATCGTCTACCACATTCTCGATTTCACCGTCGGTACGGCCAACCCGGATTTCATCAAGGGCGAGGTCTACCACAACGTCGTGGCGAGCTTCAGCAATCCGGTCATAGCCCTGGTCTACATGGCGGCGTGTCTGCTGCTGGCCTTCCACCTCTACCACGGGTTGTGGAGCCTCTTCCAGACCTTCGGCTGGGACCATCCGCGCTTCGGTTGGATCCGACGAGCGCTGGCGATCTTTTTCTCGGTGCTTATCGGCGCCGGTACCATCTCGATCCCGTTGGCCGTGCTGACGGGCTTTGTGCGATAGGGAGGTGACGGAATGAAACTCGACGCACGCGTTCCGTCAGGCCCGCTGGCCGACAAGTGGCAATCATTGCTGGACGAAATCAAGCTGGTGAGCCCGGCGAACAAGCGTAAACACACCATCATCGTCGTCGGTACCGGTCTCGCCGGCGGGTCGGCGGCGGCCAGCCTCGGCGAGCTCGGTTACGAGGTCAAGGCCTTCTGCTACCAGGACAGCGCCCGCCGCGCCCATTCGATTTCCGCCCAGGGCGGGATCAACGCGGCCAAGAACTACCAGAACGACGGCGACTCCGTCTATCGTCTTTTCTACGACACCATCAAGGGGGGCGATTACCGGTCACGAGAGGCCAACGTCTACCGGTTGGCCGAGGTGTCGAACAACATCATCGACCAGTGCGTGGCGCAGGGCGTTCCCTTTGGCCGCGAGTACGGGGGCTACCTTGCAAACCGCTCCTTCGGCGGAGCCCAGGTGTCGCGGACCTTTTACGCCCGCGGACAGACCGGCCAGCAGCTCCTTCTCGGCGCGGTTTCCGCCCTCAATGCCCAGGTCGCGGCGGGAACTGTAGATCTCAATATCCGTTCCGAGATGCTGGACCTGGTCGTCGTCGACGGCCGCGCCCGCGGCATCATCACCCGCGACACAGTCACCGGCGAGGTTGAGAGCCACGTGGCGGACGCGGTGCTGCTGTGCACCGGCGGCTACTCCAATGTCTACTTCCTGTCGACCAACGCCAAGGGCTGTAACGTCACCGCCATCTGGCGTGCCTATAAGAAGGGCGCCGGCTTCGCCAACCCCAACTACACCCAGATCCACCCAACCTGCATCCCACAGTCGGGGGACTACCAGTCGAAGCTCACCCTGATGTCGGAATCGCTGCGCAACGACGGCCGGGTGTGGGTTCCGAAGGCGGTCGGCGACGAGAGAGCTCCCAACGACATTCCCGAAGATGAGCGTGACTATTATCTGGAGAGGATTTACCCCTCATTTGGAAACCTCGTACCGCGTGACGTGGCGTCTCGTAACGCCAAGAACGTGTGCGACGAGGGGCGCGGGATCGGTACAACGAAACGCGGCGTCTACCTCGACTTTGCCGAGGCGATCGACCGTCTCGGTGAGGATGTGATCCGCGCCCGCTACGGCAATCTCTTCGACATGTACGAGATGATCACCGGTGAGAACCCCTACAAGGCGCCGATGCGAATCTACCCGGCGCCCCACTACACCATGGGCGGTCTGTGGGTGGATTACTACCTGATGACGACCATCCCCGGCCTCTTTGCACTTGGCGAAGCCAACTTCTCGGACCACGGCGCCAACAGGCTCGGCGCCTCGGCCCTGATGCAGGGTCTGGCAGACGGTTACTTTGTGATTCCCAACACCCTCGGCGAGTACATCGCGGGGGCAAAGCTCGAGGCGGTCAGCCCCGACCAGGAGGAGTTCAACGCGGCAAGGTCCGAGGTTGAGGCGCGCACCGAGCGGCTGCTGTCGATCAACGGTTCGCGCTCGGTAGATGAGATCCACCGCGAGCTCGGCATGGTGATGCTGGACAAATGCGGAATGTCGCGGTCCGCCGAAGGGCTGACCGAGGCGATCGAACAGATCCGCGTCCTCAAGAAAGAATTCTGGTCCAACATCAAGGTCCCGGGCACCGGCGAGGAGCTCAACCAGGAGCTCGAAAAGGCCGGCCGCGTCGCGGATCTCTTCGAGCTTGCCGAATTGATGTGCATGGATGCCAGGCAGCGCAACGAGTCCTGCGGTGGTCACTTCCGCGAGGAGTACAAGACCGATGAGGGCGAGGCCCGGCGCGACGACGAGAACTTCACCAACGTCACGGTGTGGGAGTACAAGGGCGACGATGCCGAGCCCGTGGCCCACACGGAGGAGCTCGAGTTCGAGACTGTCGAGCTGACGCAGAGGAGTTACAAATGAAGCTAACCTTGGAGGTCTGGAGGCAGAAGAACGGTGGTGACAAGGGCGGTTTCTCAACCTACGAACTCGAGGACGTCGATACCCACATGTCCTTTCTCGAGATGCTCGACGTCCTCAACCAGGATCTGATCGTCGGCGGCGCGGAGCCGATCGCATTCGAGCACGACTGCCGCGAGGGAATCTGCGGCGCCTGCGGCTTTGTGGTCAACGGCGTCGCCCATGGTCACCAGAAGGGCAGCACCATCTGCCAGCTCCACATGCGCCACTTCTCCGACGGCGACAAGATCACCATTGAGCCGTGGCGGGCGAAGGCCTTCCCGATAATCAAGGACCTGGTGGTCGACCGCTCCTCTTTCGACCGTATCCTGCAGGCCGGCGGTTTCGTCACCATTCGCACCGGCAGCGCCCCGGACGCCAACGCCCTTCCGGTGGCGACCGACACCCTCGAGCACGCGATGGACTTTGCCGAGTGCATCGGCTGCGGCGCCTGCGTGGCCTCCTGTCCGAACGGTGCGGCGATGCTCTTTGTGGGCGCCAAGATCTCCCACCTCGCATTGTTGCCCCAGGGGATGCCGGAGAAAGCGAAACGGGCGCTGAAAATGGTTGAGGCGATGGAGAGCGAGGCCTTCGGCGCCTGCACCAACTACACGTCGTGCGAGGCGGTGTGTCCGAAGGAGATTTCGATCTCGGGTATCGCCCGCATGAACAAGGACTTCCGGCGGGCATCCGTCGCAGGCGCGGAGCCGGCGCACGGCAAAAAAAGATAGCGGTCGGGAAGATTTCGGATTTCGGAATTCGGATTTCGGATTTTCATCGCACCCACTTGGCCTCCCGGGCACAGGGTTTATCCACCCACCAGAACCAGTACTGCCACGGCACAGCATCTGGAATCAGGTATCCGTTATCCGTTATCCGGTATCCGGTATCTGGCATCCGGTATCTGGGCAGGCGTTACCCGAGCAGCGACGTGATGATGATCCCGGCGACCATGATGAGGAGCGCCGCGCCAAGAATTGCCATGGCGATTTCACCGGCGCTGTACTTGGTGTCCTTCTTTGCAGGGGCCGTCTGAGGCTGGCCCCCCCTTTTCTTCTTCTTCCGAGGTTTCTTCGACATCTCAACGCCATTCTATCGCGAGAAGTGGAATCTTGCTCCATTCCAGACGTAATGAGTTCTGAAGGCGTAATGTAATGACGATCGTTGACAGTGGGGGAGGGTGGCAAATCCGAAATCCGAAATCCGAAATCCGAAATTTGAGGGTGGTGAGGAGCTGCCCCGGGGTTCCCTGGACCCCGGAGACAGCTACTTAAAGGTGGGTATAATGGTGGGCGTTAAAGGTAGGTATATATTGGTTGGCGGCAGGAAACCTGCCGATACAAGGTGGGCATGCCGCCGGCCCCAGAAGCCTTCCGGGCTCCCTCGTCAAAAAACGAGTAGGGAAAAAGGGCCGATAACGACATGGCGAAATAATTATACGCAAGATTCATACCCGAAAATAGTCTTGGAAACCGAATCGCGCTGCGTCCGGATGGCACAGTTGCGTGTCACAATGTCCGGTATCGGTAACTTGGCCCGGTGAGAAGACTGGCAATAGGAGGCCTGAGATGAACGACGGAATGGAGCGGGCGCGTGATCGCCGGAACATCCTCGAGCGGTTGGGTGCGAAGATCCCTGGGTTCAGAGGATACCTTGAACGTGAGATGCGGCGCGAGGTCGACAAGCTTCAGCGGGACTGGCTCGCCGCCCAGGTTGATCGTGCCCGCTTCGCCATGAACTCCAAGATCCGCGACTGGACCCGCACGGGCCGGCTCGACAACCTCGATCTGGCAGGAAGCACCGAAAAAGCCCTCGACCGGTTGGCCAATCGCATCCGCCATGCGGACTATGGCTCTTCGGGGTTCTTCGATGCTGTCAAGATCGGCGAGGCCGAGCTCGATCGGCTGTACGCCTTCGATCTGGCGTTGAGCGAGTCGGTGGAATATCTGGCGCTTCAGGTCGAGCAATTGCCGGAAACAGCCGACGAGCAGATGCTGAGCCGACTTCTCGATGCGACCGGGGCCGCGGACCGGAAGTTCGACGAGCGCGCGACGGTCTTTGAAGATGTGACCCAGAAAGGAGCCGTGTGATGGCGCAGACACTCGAGGTGCTCGAGCACCACGATCCGACCGGTCAGGAGATCGTCTACCGCTACCCCCAGGAGGGGAGCGCCGAGATCAAGCTCGGGGCGCAGCTCGTGGTCCACGAGGCTCAAGAAGCGGTCCTCTATCGTGACGGCAAGGCTCTGGATGTCTTCGGACCTGGCCGCCATACCCTGAGCACCCAGAACATCCCGTTGCTCACCAAGCTGCTGTCGCTGCCCTTCGGCGGCACCTCACCCTTCCGGGTGGCGGTGGTCTTCGTCAACAAACGGACCTTCATCGATCAGAAGTGGGGTACGCGCGAGCCCGTGGTCTTTCGCGACTCGGAGCTCGGCATGGTTCGCCTGCGGGCCTTCGGAATCTATGCCTATCGCATTCAAGACAGCCAGCTCTTTGTCAACACCGTGGTCGGATCGCAGGGGCGCTTCGACACCCATGACCTGCAGGACTTCTATCGCGACGTTATCGTCTCGCGGCTCAACGACCTCATGGGTGAGACCCTGGACACCATCTTTGATCTGCCGAAATTCTATGACGAAATGGGAACTGCCGCCAAGGCCAGGGTCACCGAGGACTTCGCCAAGTACGGTGTCGACCTCACCGACTTCTACATCAACTCGATCACCCCGCCCGACGAGGTGCAGGAGAAGATTGACGAGCGTGCGGCCATGGGTGCGGTTGGCGACATGAACACGTACATGCAGTTCAAGGCTGCACAGGCCATTCAGGACGCCGCCAAGGGCGGCAGCGGTGGTGAGGGTGGCGGCGCGGCGAGCGCCGGCATGGGCCTCGGTCTCGGTGCCGGCTTCGGCGCCATGATGCCGGGGATGATCGCGGGTGCCATACAGCAAGCCCAACAGGGCGGAGGCGCCACCGCGGGTGCCGGAGGCGCAGCAGCGGCCGCGGCGGGCGCAACTCAAGCAGCTGCCGGTGGCTTTTGCAGCGAATGTGGCAAGGCCGTTCCCGCGGGCGCTAAATTCTGCCCAAGCTGCGGCCACGCCCAGGCGTCCACGGGTTGCTCCAGTTGCGGTCAGCCCGTTCCCGAAGGTGCCAAGTTCTGCCCTAACTGCGGGACTGAGCAGGAGTAGACGGCCCGCGTTTCTTACCGGGTTTCGTAACGAGGGCGGCGAAGGGTAGTCAGATGTTGGGATTTTTGTGGATCGGGCGACGCAGGCGTAGTCGCACTACGTTGAGGAGCACGATTTGCGAAAAGCACGACAGATGGCTGCCATTCGCCGTCCGTAGTAGACACCCGGTGAGAAATGCGGGGCCGGTGTCTTGACCGTCGCGTGCACCCAGTGCGGGGCCTCGATCGAGCCGCGCGCCGGCGAGCGACTCCTCGAGTGTCCTTACTGCTCGACCGCGCTGGTGGTCGACGGCAGCGCGACCCTCTTTCACGAGGTGCTTTCGCCGACGCTGACCGTGGAGCAGGTCCCGGCTCACCTGCGACGCTTTCTCGGCGGGACCTCGACCGTCGCCGACCTCGACCGAAAGGCGAAGCTCGAGGAGCCCAAGCTCGAGTACTTTCCGTTCTGGGCGTTCACCATCGGAGGCGAGGGCGGCGAACGCGTCGTCCTCGAGCCTGCGGCGCCGTCGTCGCTCCAAGGGCTCCAGGGACTCGAGGTGCCGGCCGGCAGCACGCGGCCTATGCAGATCGAGACAATGGGCGACGTTCCGATGGTGGAGCCGGAGGTGCCCTTGGAGACGGCGCGGGAGTGGCTGATGGCACGCGAGGGCCAGACGGAGATCCGGCAGACGGTGCTCTACCACCTGCCCATGTACCGCACGCCCTACTCGTGGCAGGGGAAGAACTATCAGGCCGCCGTCGATGGGGTCTCCGGCAAGGTCTTTCCGGCCGACTTCCCGGCCAAGGCTGAAGCGCCGTTCGTTGGCGTAGCTGTGCTCGCCCTCGTTGTCTTCGGCCTCGAGGGGCTGTTCATCCAGAACATCGTCTTCAAGCTCGCGGCATACCTGATCTCGGCGGTACCCATTCTCGGCATCGCCTGGCTGAC
>JAOZUP010000393.1:0-2692 GCA_029938595.1 Thermoanaerobaculales bacterium
GGGGTGTAGCTGAAGGAGCCGTCCACGTTGAGCGTGAGCGTTCCACCGGTCACATCCGTATCCAGTACGGCGGTCAGCGAATCACCGTTCGCGTCAGTGTCGTTGGCGAGCACGCCCGGAGCCGGCACGTCGAGCGCCTGGAGTTCCTCGACGTCGTACGCATTGTCAGCTGCGAACGGCGGTTCAGGGGGAGCCGCTGCTGCGATATCGATCGAGACCATCTGGCCGCCGTTGTCCATCGTGTCGAGACCGCTGTCGAGCCGCAAAGCACGGTCGAAGAGCACATAACTCCCCTCTCCCGGCATCACCAAAGCATCGAAGGTCTTGCCGGCCGGCAGCAGCAGAGAGTACTGCCCTGGGGCGTCCGGCATGCTCGCCGCGGGCTGCAGGTAGCCGTCCTCGGCAATGACCTTCATCAAGAGGCCGTTGAGCACCGGCATCGAGGTGTCGAGCCCAATGTTGAAGAAGCGCAACAGCAGGGTTTCGCCCTCTGCCGGAGGGTGGTCGTAGATCGGGGCCGCGTCCGGGAAGGAGGCGCCGTTGATCATGAAGTGCTGCGGCTGGTAAGCCGGGCCGGCCTGCGCCGGCGGAAGGGCGTTGTTCACCGCCTCGTCAGCCTCTGAATAGAACAGAATCGCCTCATTGTCGGGGGCGATGCCAGGGTAGGCCGCGCCGCCCGCCTCGTAGACGATCAGCGCGCCGTACATACCCATCGGCACCTGGGTCCGGATATCCGTACCGCTCTGGTAAATGTAGGAACCGGATTTGAGGTTGGTCCAGGTATAGCTGTTAGTGCTGCCTGCCAAGGTCAGGGCATCGAATGATCGCACCCGTCTCCGTCCGTCGAAATCGTTGACGAATTCCGGGGCCATCGACTTGCTCTGGCCCGGGATGAAAAGCGACACATCAGATCCGAGATCGTTCCGGACGTGGATGGTGAGGGTCGTGTCGCCCACCGGCACCCGAATCACCGGGCCCGGGGACGTCGCCGCCTCAGCGCCAACCGTACCGAGGTCGCTGTCTGCATCCTCGGCAAAGCCCCACATGGTCACACCTGCGGCGTTGGTGAACTGCTTCGCCACGAGGTAAACGTCGTACGCGGAGGCCGGAGCGGCGATCATCGCGAGCAGCGCCAGCGCTGCTGCCGACCGCCTCGCTTTCAACATGAGAGTTCGATATTTCATTGGTTTACTCCTCCGCTCAATCGATCGCCACGCCGTGCGGCTCGATAAAGAACATGGTCAGCATGCCGCCGGGGAAAATGTCGTTGTTGGCGAGCTCCTTCTCGGTGTGGGAGTGCCACATGAAGGGGTAGCCGGAGTTCGGGTTGAGGCCGCCTTCACCCGGCGGCAGGGCGCCGGCCGAGCCGAGGTACGGGCTGCCGGACCACCAGGCGCCAAAGGTCAGGTTCTGGGTCTCGGGCAGCAGCACCGGAATGGCGCCGCCGTGGTCCTCACACCACTCGTATGGGTAGCAAGGGCCGGGCGAGGTCGGATCGCATCCCTGCCCCTCTGTGTCGGCGTAACCGTCGCTCCCGGGGGCTCCAGTCTCGTTGATGAAAAAGTCTCTGCAGAAGTGACCGTTAACCAAATCGACTTCACCGTAAGGCGGACCGTAGATGTCCCAGCCCATCTTCTCGCCGGTCCAGTCGAGGATCGCGTCCGTCGTCTGACCCGGGTTGACCATGATGGTGAACACCTGGTAGGCGAGGTCGAGCTCGTCGGTGAGCACGTCGCCGTCGAGCAATTGACCGTCCTGGGCGATCACCAGGGCGTGGTCGCCGTGGTGGTGGAACGGGTGCGACTCACGGCCGCCCCCGACCACCCGCATGAGCACCTTGTCTCCCGGATGGGCGCGCGGGATGAGGTTGTAGGGCTGGTGTGGAAGCCAGGGCACGTGCGAGCCGAGCAAATCGTCCGGCGCAGCGCGGCCGTTGAAGAACCAGTAGACCGAAAACCAGTCGGTGTTGTCCCAGCCCATTCCTGCCGGCATGCCGAACTCGTAGAACTGGTGGACCCGCGGGTCCATCTCGGTGGTCAGGAAGAGGTACTCGTGGCCGAACTCGGTGTCGTCGTGGTCGTAGGCGAAATTTTCGCCCCTGGCCGGCCGCACCACGATCACACCGAGAAGACCCATCTCCACCTGCACCTTGGGATTGGTGCCGCTGTGGTAGAGGTAGGTGCCGGGGGCGTCGGCGGTGAAGGTGTAGCTGGCCAAACCGGTAGAGGCGTCCGCCTCCCAGGTGATGTCGCCTTCGGCATCGCCACTGGCGGCCGTCACCGTCAGACCGGGGAAGATAAGGGACACAGGCACTGGGAGCTCGTTGCTCAGGTTGATGGTGACCTCGTCACCCTCGTTCACAATCAGTGTCGGCCCCGGGTACTGCATCAGGCCATTGTTGTGGCTGGAGTGGGCCCCTTGGGCCGAGTAACCCCAGCAGTAGATCGAGCCGCCGTCAGGAGTTGTGATGTATCCCTCCTTGGCGGTGAACTCGATACTGGTCCCGGTGATGCCGTCGATGCTCGCCTCGGCGGCCGGGGCCAGCACGAGCAGAGCGGCGGCGGCGAGCATCACGCCGAGCCAGCGCCGGTTGCGGTATTCCATAGCTTTCATGACGCTCCTCCTTTCACTGGACCACGATCTCGGTGAGCATGCCACCGAGACCGTCTTCAGATTCATAGTCGTTTGCGAG
>JAOZUP010000393.1:2702-3884 GCA_029938595.1 Thermoanaerobaculales bacterium
AGGTGCCGGGCGCCACATCCGTGGTGTCGAGCATCACGTCGTACGACATGCCGCCGCCCGTAGTCAACGAATTCGTCTGGTAGTAGAGGGGGTCGCCCGCCGGATTGTCCAGTTGCTTGGCGTCACGGCCGATCACCGTCATCGGGATCGACGGGCTCATCAACGTGTTGAAGGTCGTCACGTTGAGGTTCGAAACCCTGAGCAGGATGCGGTCTCCCTGGGTGGCGGTGATCAGCGAGGAGACGCCTTGAGAATTCGCCGGACCATTCAGGTCCTCGCCGGTGTCCGGATCGAGCGGTTGCGCCGCCATCGTTCCGGCTTCGATCGTATCCGGGTAGCCGCGGCCGTTGATCATGAAGTAGGTGTCCTTCATGTCGGCGAAGGGCAGCGGCTGCACATTCCAGGTCGCGTCGTGGAATTCCTTGTCGCACGAACCGAGCTGGATCGGGTACTCCACGTCACCGCCCGTGGAGCCGTCTTCGTCGTTATAGGCGAATTGCGAATAGGTCTTTCCCTGATACGCGTACGGCGTGCCGTCCTGCGCCGGTTTGACGTAGAGGTTGCCGAGCATGCCCATCTGCATGTGCTCGGTGGCTTCCACGTGGCAGTGGTACATGTAGGTGCCGGGCTCGGTGATCTTGTAGTAGTAGCTAAGACTGGCGCCCATGTTAATCGAGAGACCCGACTCGGGCAGGCCGTCGAACACGGTGGCCATGTTCGGATGACCGTGGAAGTGCACCGTGTGCGGGTCGAAGAGGTCGGGCCGGATCATCATGCCGACGTTGGTCAGCGTGAGGAACCACTCCTGGCCCTCCTCGAGCACGATGGTGGGCGCCGGCCACGCGGCCGCGAGCATGCCGGCCTCCAGCACGGCGTTCTGAGCGCCGGTGTTTCCCTGTGCATCGGACGGGTCGGTCGGGGCCGACACCATTCCGGTGAGGTCAGCGAAGCTGAAAATGTAGGTCGGTTGTCCGTCGGCCATCCGGGCGAAGCCGTCGCCGGCGGCGAGATGTGTACATATCGCGTTCGGGTGATCCGGGCTCGGGCTCTCCGGCGGCAGGATGAGCGCGTCACCGTTGTCATCCCCCGGGCACTGGACGAAGACCTGGGCTCCGGCCGGCGCGGCCGCCAGCGCCAGGGCCAGGGCACCCGCGAGGACCAGGGTTCGGTCGAGTCGTCTGT
>JAOZUP010000394.1 GCA_029938595.1 Thermoanaerobaculales bacterium
GGCATAGGTCACACCATGATCGGTGCCGAAGTCGTGGATGGCGAGAATGTTCGGGTGGTCGAGCTTTGCGACGGCCTTTGCCTCCTGTTCGAACCGAGCCAAGCGATCGGCATCCTGTGCGACATCTTGGTGCAGCACCTTGATCGCCACATCCCGATCCAGCCGCTCATCGTGCGCCCGGTACACCACCCCCATCCCGCCGGCACCGATCTGCTCGACGATGCGGTAGTGGCCGAGAGTGGTGCCGATCATCATCACTCCGTCGGCGCGAGCCGCTTCAGCTCCTCGAACCAGTCGAGAACCACGTGTAGTCGATCTGCGGTCTCATCCCGACTGCGCTCCATCATCAGGAACCGCCCGTCGGTGGACACGTCGTAGCTGATCGAGCCGTAAACGCCGAGCTTGAAGGACCCTTCGAAGAGCAGCTCGGGCGTACCCGCCGAGAAGCTCGTCCCGGCCTCCACCGGGACGGCCATCATCGCCTCGCCGTTTTGGTAGAAGAGCTCGGTTCCGTCGCCAGACCACGCCGGGCCAGTGCCCCCGTGGGCAGAGACGAGCGCACGGCTCGCACTCTCCGGCCACGACTGAACATACACTTCGTACCGCCCGGACTCATCGGAGACATAGGCCAGCCACCGCCCGTCCGGAGACAGCATCGGCCTGTACTCGTCGAATGGGGTCACCAAGACCGGCTCGGCGCGCCGATCGCCCTCGAGCGTCATCGTCCAGATGTCGCGGGCAGTCTCGGGGTTCCACTCCACGAACAGCAGCGAGCGCCCGTCCGCCGTGATGTCCATCGGAAACAGGGGGTATTCTCTCACCAGGACCTGCTCGGCCTCGCCGGCGCCATCCACCGTCTTGCGGTAGATGTTCAGCCCCCCCGGCCCGCCCTGGTGCCAGCCGAAGAACACCGCCTCGCCACCCGGGGCCCACGTGGGGAGAATGTTGTTGCCCCCCCCGGTCAGCCGGCTGCGCGTGCCCCGCTCGACGCCGAGGACCCAGATGTCGATCGCCCCATCCGCCGCGCGATCGGTCACCGCCACCCGGCTTCCGTCCGGGGACAGCCTCGGCCATTCGTAGCTGCTCGGGTCCGCCGCCAACGGCGTGGACCGGCCCTCCCGGTCCACCCAGACGAGCCTGGTCTCGGCCGCCGCGGCGCCTCCCGGAACGTAGACCAGAACCCCTGTGTCCGACACTGAAAAGGCGCCCTGGCCAACCCCCTTCAAGCCGGGCCCGGCATAGACGTCCTCCAGGATCGGGAAGGGCGGGCCGACCGTCTCGAGGCGATCCAGATCGAAGCCAACCGCGGTCAGGCCGCCGGCACGAGGGTAAAGGAGGTGACCGGTCGGAAGGTAGCGCACGGCACCTCCGCCCGCCGCCAACTCGCGCCACTCGCCTGTCCCCAGAGAGAGGAGGGCGACGCGGGGGCCGCGGGAGCCCCTGACGGTGAACAGCAGGTGTTCACCGTCAGGCAAGAAGCACGGCCAGGCGTGGATGGTCTCCCCCGCCGCGAGCTTCGGGGCTGTCAGCTGCTCGACCGTGCCGCCGGAGGCGGGGACTCGCATCAGGCCGAACCGGTCTGAGGACAGGACGATCGTCCCGTCGGTGCCCCACGTCGCGCCCGGGTTGAGCTGCGGCACGTCGCAGACGTCCAGAGGGGCGCCCCCCAACACCGACACCTTGCGCAGCTTTTTGTTGTCGGCGAAGAAGGCGATCCACTGGCCGTCAGGCGAGAAGAAGGGACCGTCGGCGCCCTCGGTCCCCGGAATCGAAGATGCGCCGAATCGACCAAGCTCACGCAGGTAGAGCCGAGGCCGGTCGCCGTCGCGGGAGGCCACAAAGGCCAGACGCGACCCGTCCGGCGACACCGCGAGAGGGTTGGAAAGGGTGATCGACAGACGGAGATCCGAAGGAAGATCGACGGCAAGACGGGTCGGCGCGCGCGGCGGCTCGGGTCGGGATGCCACCCAGCCGACAGCCACCGCGGCCGCCGCCGTCGCCGCGACGATGACCCACGGCAGCGCCCGCCACGGTCTCTTCGACCTCGGCGACTGCCCGGCGGCGTCGTCTCTGCCGTCGCTCACCGCGAGGGTCTCGAAATCCTCGAGCGCGATCCTCGCTTCTCCGATGTCGCGCAGCCGCCGCTGCGGGTCCTTCTCCAGGCACCGGCGCAAGAGCCGGTGTACCCGCGGCGGCGTGCTCGCGGGCAGGGACTCCCAGGTCGGGGCTTGCATGAGGATGCCGGCGAGCGTGTCCGAGACGGTTTCGCCCTGGTGGCACCTCGAACCGGTGAGCATCTCGAAAAGGACACACCCGAACGACCACACGTCGGTGCGCTTATCCACTGGCTTGCCGCGGGCCTGCTCCGGGCTCATGTAGGCGGCGGTGCCGAGGAGGACGCCAGCTGCTGTCATCTGCGCCGTCAACGTTGGTGAGTGCGTGAGGTCGGCGTCGCTCTCCTCGGGCTGCCAGGCCTTGGCTAGCCCGAAATCGAGCACCTTGACTTTGCCCTCGGACGTGACCATCACGTTCGCCGGCTTCAGGTCGCGGTGGATGATCCCCTGCTCGTGGGCGACCTCGAGGCCTTCGGTGATCTGAAGGGCGTACTCGAGGGCGTCGTCGACTGGGATTGGGCCCTTCTTGATTCGCTCAGCCAGGGTCTCGCCCTCTGCCAGCTCCATAACGAGGAAGCGCCGGCCCTCGTGTTCCTCGAGGCCGAAGAGCGTGGCGATGTTCTGGTGGCTGAGGGAAGCGAGCAGCTTGGCCTCGCGTTCGAAGCGGGCCAGTCGCTCCAGGTCCTCCGCCACCGCCTCGGGAAGGACCTTGATCGCCACATCCCGATCCAGCCGCTCGTCGTGCGCACGGTAGACCACGCCCATTCCGCCCTCGCCGATCTGCTCGACGATGCGGTAATGACCGAGGATAGTGCCGATCATTGTCAATTCTCCGGGAGATTCATGCGGCGCAGCAGATCCCGAAAGCGCGGGTCGGAGCGCAAGGGATCGAAGACGGGCAGGGTGATAAACGGCATATTTGGGTCTCGGGTCTCGAAGGCTCGCTCGAGCCACTCGAGGGCCTCGTCGTACTCTTGCGCCATGGCATAGAAGATAGCGGTATCCGCAGGAAGGGAAATCGATGTCGAAAAACGTGTCGCCATGATCGTCGCCGCCTGCCGCATCGCCCCCGTGAATCCGTCCTGTGCCCAAGCTTGCTCGAGCGCTTTCTCATCCGCGGGTTCGGTATAGGTGAAGTTCAGATACTTCTTCAGCGCCGCGAGAGCCTCCGAATGTTGGCCGGTGTTGGATGCTGCGATGACAGCATAATAATGGGCGATCAGATTCTCAGGTTGCATGGCTAGTGCCGTGTTGGCCGCGGCCATGGCGTCCTCGTAGCGCCGATCGAAACACAGGACTGCCGCGTACAGGGCGTGCAAAAACGCATTCACCGGGTCCAGCTCGAGCGCTCGCTCGCTATGCGTTAAGGCCTCGTCTGTGCGCCCCATGATCGCCAGGAGTGTGGCGTAGGATGCTTGTGCCATGGCGGCGTTGGGGTTGAGCTCGAGGGCGCGTTGCAACTCCAGCTCGGCGCCGGCCCAGTCCCAGTCGATCCACGTCTTGATCGCCGCCAGCACTTCGTGCGCTCCCGCGGATTCATCGTCCAGCGCGATGGCCTGCAGCGCCGCCGCCCGAGCCTTCGGTCCAGCCTCATGGGGCGGCACGAGGCCCATCTGCTGGCGGAACACCCAGACAAACGCGAGACCCTGGAAGGCCGGGGCATACGACGGGTCCTTCTCCAACGCCAGCTCGAAGTACCGCTCGGCGGTGTCGAGATCCGCGGGCGTCACCTTCTGCCAGTGGTAGGTGCCCTTGAGGTAGGC
>JAOZUP010000395.1:0-869 GCA_029938595.1 Thermoanaerobaculales bacterium
TTTCATCGTCCTTTCCGGAACGCAGATCAAAGACAGCGCCGTCATCGATCACTGCCGGAGACGTGTCGACCCGATTGATATCAGACGATTCTCAATTCCAGAAGATGGAATTTCCATTTCCCAACCTTTCGCGGATTTCCTGGAGGACAGGGTTGCTACTCTGGTCGCGACACATATTCCTTAATGCCCTCTGCTCTCCTGTAATATAGTATCCGCTTCCAGGAGTTCGATGTGCGGCTGCGGGGCATCCAGATCCCCCGGTCTTTTTGGAGGAAGTGGTTGCAGAGTTCTCGTTTCACAGCTTGGAAAGAACGACTCTGTACCCTGACATTCACTCCGTTGTCTGGGCGATCGTGGTGGGTGATAGTCATCACCGCATCAGTGGCCGCCTTCCTGGTCGCAGCCTTTGTGTCTACTCGACTCATGGCAGCCGAGATAGTCCCCGATTTCGTCCACGGGTACCACCCCGGCGCCCTCGGGATTCAGAAAGGCGCCGGATATGTCGATCAATCCGGGGAACTCATCACGAGGTGGCCCCCGGGGATGAGCACCTTCATTTCACCGTGGGTAGTCGACGATGTCGTGGAATCCGCACGCAATCTCAGATTCGTATCAGGTTTTTTGGCCCTGGGATGGGTGGGGTTTGTTGCCTATCTCATGAGACTCCTCATACCTCGAGTATCGATACTGCTGGCACTCGGTATCGCGGTGTTTTGGCCGCCCATGTGGGCCATGGGGGATCCAACGAGGAGCGAGATGCTGTTCACGTTTCTGTCTTCGGCTGGGATGCTCGCCCTGGTCTGTTTGTATCGGCGTCGATCTTCGCCGATATTCACCACCGTGGCGCTGACGATCGCCGCGTGGGTTGC
>JAOZUP010000395.1:879-3872 GCA_029938595.1 Thermoanaerobaculales bacterium
GCTTTGCGGCTGCGGCCCTCACGAAAACACTCGGAATCGCGGTAGCTCTTGCGATGTTTGTCGGCATCGCCTTCGGATTCCACTCATGGTCGATTCGGCGGCGCATCGCCGTTTTACTTCTGAGCGCCTCGGTGTTCGCAGCCGGCCTCGCCCCCTGGATCTCGGCATATAGAGACCACACCGGGCACTATGGTTTCACCAGTAACGGCCTCGAATCAGTGCGACACGGGCTGGTGCGTTATCCCCACTTTCCGCTCGGTTTGGAGCTCAAAGAACGGAGCGCAGATTGGCGATCGTACGATGACATGTGGACAGATATTCGCGAGCTTGCTGCTGCCGATCGGGGTGGTGCTTTTCGTCTCCTCGGGATAAAAACTGTCCGCCCCTGGTACGCCACCTGGTCGGGACGATTCGACCACTACCTGCTCGTGGTTCAGCTTCCCTGGTTTCTGCTCTTCGTCCTGGCGAGCGGTCGGACGATGTGGCGCTGGAAGCAGATTCCTGGTGAGGTGATCCTGCTCCACGGCTATGTGGCTGCGCTGTGGCTGACTGCAGCATTGGTGGCCCCGATCCTTCGATATCTCTCGCCTGCATTCCCTTTTGTGGTGATCATCGTTCTGTGGCACGCGTTAGATGCCAACCTCCTGGGAGAGAAAACAGGAGAGCCCCGAGAATTGCCGGCCGAAGAAAACATCCGGTGAGAGGAGCGGGCTAAATTCCTGCCCTCATTCGGACCGGAATCCCGTGAGCTGCTCACTCAACTCCCACAACCGAATTGAAGCCTCGGGGCAGGAGGCGGCAGGTGAGGGTTCGGTCAGGCGTCGTTGGTCGTAGTAGGTCCCACTCGCACCCTCGACCTCGGGTGAGCCGGCAAGCCAGATTCCTGTATCGGCACCCTTTTTCGGGGAGAGGAGAAACCGCCTGCCGATCCATGTCCCGAACATGAGAGAGGGGGGGCCCCCCTGACGGCAGAATCCGGACCGAACGACGCCCGGGTGGAAGCAGGTGGCAGTGACTCCCGTGCCGCGCAACCGCCGCGCGATCTCACGCGTGAACAGGATGTTGGCGAGCTTGGATTTCGAGTAGGCCGGCCAGGCCGAGTATCCGCGCTCTCCGCTCGGATCGTCGAAGTCGACATCCGCCGCGCGGTGGGCGTCCGAGGAAACGGTCACGATTCGCGACGGGGCGCCTGCCTCGAGCCGCTCGCGGAGCAGATTGGTTAACAGAAACGGCGACAGGTGATTCACGGCAAAGGTGGTTTCGATGCCGTCGTCGGTGAGAATCCGCTTTTCGAGGATGAGACCGGCGTTGTTGACTAGCACGTCGAGCCGGTCGCACCGCTCGAGAATGGTTGACGCAAGCTCCCGCACCTGGCGTTGAGAAGACAGATCACAGACCACCAGTTCAACGGCTCGGTTGTTGGTCGACCTTGACACCTTGGCTCGAGCCGCCTCGCCCTTCTTTCGGTTGCGCGCCACCATCAGGACCCGCGATCCCTGGGCGGCCAGCCCGCGTGCGATCTCCCTGCCGATGCCCGAATTGGCACCGGTCACAACACACGTCTTGCCGGTCATCAAAGCACCCGTCCTCCCCAAATCGACCTCCTTTTTGACGGAGCATCAAACACGGGAGATTCTCGGATCCTGGATTCTGGATCTCGGATGATCTCCCCACGTATCGGTCATTTCGCAACCAGTATTGCATTCCCCCACCCCGCTCGGCAGCCGGGACGGCTGCCCCACAAAACTACCCGGAGCCCTTGTGGGGCAGGCGTCTCGCCTGCCAGACGGGGGTGAACCTCGGCCCTACTCGGTCCGGCGGTACATCGCCCGCGCCGGGTAGCTGGCGCTGATTGTCCCCCGCGAGCCCCTCGTTCCCTGGGCCAGGGTGACGACCGCCTCGATCCGGCGATCGTCCTTGAGAGTGGCGGTGCCGATCCCGGCCTCCATCGAAAGTATCCCCTTGCCATCGACCTCGAAGAGGATTTCCCCTGTGGACACTTTGCGAATCTCGACGTGGAGGGCCTCGTATACGCCCGAAGGCTCGACCACGACCGTCACCTTCCCGGCGTACCGGGGCTCGAACTCGAGGACGGCGCGAGAACGCGGGGAGCTGAGGGTGAAGCCGATCTCCTTCTCTTTTGAAACGGTGCGGACCGAGTAGGGCTTCGGCGACGATGGCACAACGAGCGGGTCACGCGCGGATACCTCGACGTCCTCTCGGAGCTCGGCGACCGGCGATTCGGCATTTGCCGGCACCACCTTGACCCGCACCGGACCCACAAAATTATCGAACTCGTTCTTCTCGGCGTGGACTCGAAATCGGTCAACCCAGACCGCGAAGGAGTAAACACCCCGGCCGCGCGAGCCGTCGTGGTCCGCCTCCATAGGCACCCGAATCCTCACCTCGTCGCAGTCGCCCGCCTTTTCGGGAACGCAGACCCGGTCAGCCGTCTGGCTATCCCATGAATCCCAATCAACCCTGTTGACCAGGGACTCCCAACATTCGATGTCGAGGCGATCCTCCGCCGGGTCGCGACAGGCCTCGACGTCGATTCCCGGAAACGGGTGCCTGCGTTGATCGAACCACAGATCCCAGGAGATGCCGTCGCTCCCCGAGTCACCGCCCAGGTTGAGGACCCGGACCCGAAGCTCGAGATCGACACCGGCCGGAACCTCGAATCTCCGGCATGCGTCGCCGCACTCGATCCGGTCGCCGCTGACCGGGTCGGTGTAGCTCAGCCTCAATTCCGGGACGAAATTCGGCGAACCACCGGAACCGGCCACGGCCGCGTCAGGACCCAAGACCAGGGCTGATACGAGAATCACAACACTGACGCGCGATGCTGCCTTCACCATTTTCGCCTCCCCGACAGCACTATATCCGCAACCTGCGTATCCGCTTCGTTCAGGTCGGCCGACCAGCCGGGAGATTTTTTGCCGGGTGGTGGCGGGCCCTGAAAGACCCGCCTACAACGGTTGGAGATCGCAAGT
>JAOZUP010000396.1 GCA_029938595.1 Thermoanaerobaculales bacterium
GCCGCAGGAGATGCCGGAGGTGGTCGAGGTGGGGGACCGGCGGCTTCAAACGGTACCGGCCCCGGGCCATTCGCAGACCCAGGTGGCCTTTTATGAGGAGGCGACCGGTGACGTTTTTACCGGTGATCTCTTTGTCTCGGCGGGGGCGGCTGCGGTGCTGATCTGGGAGGACCCGTGGGCCGCCGTGGCAGCGCTGCGACGGGTGGCCGTCCTCGAGCCACGGCGAATGCTCACCGCCCACGGGCTGATCGCCGACAACCCGGCGTCGATTCTCGAACTCAAGGCCGACCGGATCGAGGAGGCGGCCCGCCGCTCGGTCGAGCTCACGGCCGAGGGGCTGCCGCCGCGGCAGGTCGTGCGGCGGGTCTTTGCCAACGGCGCCGCGAAGGACCGGTTCTTCGAGTGGATGACGTCCCGTGAGTTTTCTCGATTGAACTTCGTGGTAGCCGCCGTTCGCCACGCCCCGGAAGGGCTTGCAGGGTGAGGAGGTGAGGAAGTGAGGGAGTTAGGGAGTGAGGGAGTTCGGGACCAGGTCCGCCTAACCTCCTAACCTCCTAACTCCCTAACTTCCAGGCCCCAGGCCCCACGCCCTCCGGTTTCTGCCACAATAGAGGCCGTGATGACGATCAAGGATTTCCGCACCGCGCTCGGCGGTTTCAGGCCCCGGCTTCTCGCCGATGAGGACGGGCAGACGAGGGCCGCGGTGGCGGCTGTGCTGCGGCCAGGAGAGAACGGACCGGAGCTCCTTTTCATCCACCGCGCCGAGGATCCCCTCGATCCCTGGTCGGGCCATATGGCGTTCCCAGGCGGCCGGGTGGATCCGGGAGATGTGGATCCGCTGGCCGCGGCCCTGCGTGAGACTCGCGAGGAAGTGGGGCTCGATCTGGAGACGGTGGGGGAGGAGATCGGGCGGCTGTCGGATATGGCGGCCATCGGCCGCGGTCGACTGATGTCGATGGTGATCACACCGTTCGTCTTCGCGCTGGAGAATTCCCCTGCCCTGGCGCCGAACCACGAGGTTGCGGAGGTTGTATGGGTGCCGGTGGGTTTCATCGCCGACCACTCGAACCGCAAGACGATGCCCTATCAAAGGGACGAGCTCAAGCTCGAGCTGCCCTGCTATCACTACCGGGACCACCTGATCTGGGGGATGACCCTGGCCATGGTGGACGAGCTCCTTTCGCTGGTAAGTCGCTGACATCGATGCGGAGAAGAGTCCCGGTTCTTGTGGTGATCCTCCTCTGTGCGGCACCTGCCGTGGCGGCACTCGATTGCCGAGTCGTGACACCGGACGGAGCGCCGCTCGCAGGTGCGCGGGTCATGGTTATGGGTCGCGGCGAATCGATCGTGGCCGACGCGAATGGACTCTTTGCTCTCGATCCCGTGCCGGACCCGCCGTTCGTACTCTTCGTTGCCCGCCCTGATGGGGTGGCCTTGCGCCCGATCACAGTGACGATTGTCCCGGACGATGGACCGCTGGTGATCGAGGTGGCGGCGGCGGGCGAGACCGTGACGGTGGTGAGCGGGATGGTGCCCGACCTCGAGATGTCGCCGGCGGCGGCGGCGACGGTAATGGGCCGCGGCGATCTCAGCCAGCGCTTGCCGGCTCAACTCTTCCAGACGCTGGAGAACATCCCGGGTGCCGGCACCAGCGGTGACGGACACGCGGCGGTGCCGAGCATTCGCGGATTGCCCCAGCACCGCACCCTGCTCCTCCTCGACGACGGCCGTGTGAGTTCTGAACGCCGTGCCGGAGCTTCGGCCACCTATCTCGACCCCGAGACCATCGAGGAGGTCGAGGTGGTGCGGGGGCCTGGTTCAGTGGCCTACGGCTCCGATACCTTCGGCGGCATCATTCGGGCCCGGACCCGCATGCCCGATCCGCAGGGGACCACGGGTCTCCGTTGGAGCACTGTTGGTGGCACCGGTCTCGATGAGCTGGGGGCTGCCGCCGAGTTCACAACGGGCCTGCTCGGTGGCGGCGTCCTCCTCGGTGCCCACTACCGCGACTATGGCGATTATCGGAGCCCTGAAGGTACGGTCTTCAACTCGGGATCGACAATGCAGGGTTTCCGGGCCGGTTGGCAGGCGGCCGCCCTTGGCGGCATCGTCCACCTGGGGTGGCGCACCGACGAAGCGCGCGACGTCGGAAAACCAACCCCGGACTCGGAGATTCGGCGGGTCTTCTACCCGCAAGAGACCTCCCATCGGTTCAGCCTGGGTTTCGAGCGGCCCGGCCCCGGCGGTTGGAATCGGCTCAGCGTTACCGCCGGTTGGGACGATTATTCGCTGATTCTCGCCAAGGAACGATTTGCCACCGAATCGACCCCGCGCGATGTGGCCGAGTCGCGGGTCGACGCCAATGACTTCAATGTGCGGGCAGACGCCGAGCGGCCGCTAGGCGACTGGCGATTGGTCCTCGGCGCGGAGGTCAGTGGCCGCTACAACCTCGGCGCGGTGAACGAGTACACCACCTTCGACGACGGCGGCGAGCCAGCAGAGTTCGAGCGAGAGGTGAGCATCGAGAACGCCCATGGCACCGTTCTGGGTGTCTTTCTCAGCCTCGGGCGGGCGCTTGGCAGATGGCGGCTGGACTTCGGCCTCCGCGGCGATGGGGTGTGGAGCCTCAATCGGGGCGGGTACTTTGGCGACCGGAGCACCTTCAACTCGGCGATCTCGGGATTCGCTGCGGCGGGTGTCGAGCTGGCCGCCGACCTCGACCTCACCGCCCAGGTCGCGCGAGGGTTCCGTGACCCGCTGCTGTCGGATCGTTACTACCGGGGCGAGTCCGGCCGTGGTTTCATTACCGGCAACCCGAACCTCGAGCCCGAGACCAGCCTGCAGTTCGACGTCGCCCTGCGCTACAGCCCCGGCATGACGGCGATCGGGATGTACGTTTACCGCTACCGGATCTTCGACCTCATCGAGCGCTTCCAGGTGGGCGACGACTTCTTCTTCCGAAACCGCGGCGAGTCGGAGATCACCGGTCTCGAGGTCGAGTTGAGCATGACCCTCGGCAGAGGATTGGAGGTTCAGGCCGGTGCGCAGGCCCTCCGCGGCGAGATCGTCGAGGATGGGAGCCCGACCGACGGTGTGCCGGCGCCGGGCCTCTTCCTGGTGGTTCGCGGGGATCCGGCCAACCGCTGGTGGTGGATGGCGCGCGGGGCGGTTTATGCGCGTGACGATCGACCGGGCCCCACCGAGCAGGAGATCCTAGGCCACGGCGTCATCGATGCGGGCGTCGGTTACGAGCTGGCGAAATGGTTGGAAGTGTCGTTGCTCGGACGCAACCTCCTCGACAACAGCTACCTCGCCTCATCGGACGAGGAAGCCGTCCTCGCCCCAGGAAGATCGCTGCAACTGGTGCTGAGGGGACGGTTGTGATGACCTTGCCGCCATTTTCGCGCTTGGAGAGCCGCGAAGCGGCGACAGATTCATAGCCTGGGGCGTGAGCCCCAGGATCACGTTGAGAAAAAAAGAACCAAAGCCGCGAAGCGGCGACAGACACACTGAAGCAAATGGCTGCGGCTCGCGCCGCAGCCAACAATCTGTCGCCCCTTCAGGGCTGGGTGAATTAGCGCCTTGAACACCTGGGGTTACTGACGGCCTTCGGCCGTCGTGACGCACCGTCGCCAGCGAGTGGCCGATGGCCGGCGATCCCCGGCCTCGGCCACGATTCGCTGCCGTCGGCGGGTTCACGCCCCAGGCTATTGATATGTCGCTCCTTCGGAGCTTCCAATTCGACCGACCGGATCTGCCAAGGCAGAATCCGAAATACTGAGCCGGGTGGGTGGATAATTAAGAATTGAGCCTCTTGCAAAATTCGAATTCGCACGGGCGGGGATAAACCCCGCCCCTACGGATTTCTTT
>JAOZUP010000060.1 GCA_029938595.1 Thermoanaerobaculales bacterium
AGAGCATGAATGTCGCCTTCACGACCAAGTGCAGCCAGTGCCACTCGCAGGTTCACGGAACCGATCTGCCCTCGCAGACGGTCTCCAGCGCTGGCCACGGCATGGTTCGGTGAGGGGGGGGATTAACCATGAAACACACACTCCGACTCTTTCTGATCCTGGTCCTCGCCACCGTTCCGCTGACCGGCTTTGCGGGTGACGATGACGATACCGCCAACGCCACAACCCTTGGCGATCCCGGGCCCTGGACCTTCACTTTCTATGGAACCGAATATGTAGTGCCCGGTTTCGACGCAGCCGAGGGCGACACCGAGTCGAACATCGAAATCGGCGTCTGGAACGTGGGCACCTCCGACTCACCCGATATGGCCGCCGAGTACTACGACGACGGCTCCGGGCCGCTCGCAAACGCCACCATCGCGACCCATCAGAAGTGGGGCAGCCTCTTCTTCATGGGCGCCTACCAAAGTGCCAACACCAACGCTGCTGAACTCACGTTCGATATCGGGCGCACCGTCCGCTCTCACACCAGCTACGACAAGTTCCTCCACCGCCTCGGCCACGACCCGATGCATAACCTCGAGGCGACCTCGTTCAATGGCAAGGTGGTCGAGCACACCGATCTCAACCCCGACATGGACTACAACCTCGACTACTCGGTTCTCAGAAGCCGTACCGAGTTCCAATTTGCGGGTCTGCGACCGCTGACCATCGGCGTCGATTTCCGCGAGCAAAAGCGGAAGGGCCACCGCCAGGCCTTCACCACTCAGCACTGCGACACCTGCCACACCGTCAGCCAGTCCCACGCCCTCGACGAGAAGACCAGCGACGGAACCCTTGACGCCAAGGTGGCGTGGCGCGGCGGCTACGCCAAGGCCTCGTTCACCAGCCGCAAGCTGACCTACGGCACCAACTCCGTTTCCATGTCCTTCCAAGACGCCCTTCACCCCGAGCTGCAGCTTCCACTCTTCGACAACCGGCTGCAGTACGACAGTGATGTGGGCATCGTACCGGCCGACCTGTGGCCGGACATGGACAAGGACAAGACCCGCCTCGACCTGGTCCTCAACAAGGTGCTCGGCTTTGCGGTCACCGCCAACGGCGTGTGGACCACGACCGAGAACCGCTACACCGGTCTCAAAATGGACTACAACGGCTACATGGTGACCGCGGCCAAAAGGTGGAAGAGCGGCCTCCGCTTCCGCTGGCGCGGGAACGCCTACGAGATCGACAACGACAACGTCTACGTCCCGGTGATCGAACGGGTCGGGGTCGCAGGACCTCAAGCCGGCCAGACCTACTCGGATATCTATGGCGTCACCTTCGACGGCATACGCTTATCGGCGGCCAACCGTGACGTCTTCTCCTCCAAGGCCGACCTCAGCTATCGCTTCGGCCGCAAGGCCGGCACCCTGCGCGTCATCTGGGACTACTCGAACATCGACCGCGAGAACTACCAGGTACTGCCAGGCGAGTACAAGACCACCACCAACATCCTCGGTGCGAGCTGGCGCTCCCGTCCCGCCAAGGGATTGAAGTTCGAGGCAAATCTCAAATATGCCGACATCAAGAACGCCTTCACCCTGATCGACGGCGCGTGCTCGACCCTGGTGTCCGAAGCGTGGCCCAATCCCTGGAATCCCGACACGGCGCAGTACTACCAGTTCCAGGATGAGCGCGTTGCCGAAACCACCGCCTCGCCCTCGAGCTGGGTCCGGGGCGATCTCAAGCTCGCGTATGTGACCGGCAGGACGACTCTGTCAGCCAAGTACATCTACTGGGACGGTGACAACACCGACGGCGATCTCACCGACTGGTCACGCCAAAACCAGACTGCGCTACTGACGGTATGGTCGGCGCCGACCGACCACATCAGCTATTACGCGACCTACTCGTGGATGAGTTCGGATCTAGGCGTACCCGCGTGCATACCCGTCTTCGACGGTTGAGCAGGCACCGTCATGGGAGGCCAGGATGGCTTCTCTCGCAACGTGCTCGACTACTCGTCCGACATGAACGCGCTGATGGCCGGATTCCAGTACCAGGCCAAGGACAAGATGGAGCTCGGCATCGATTTCGGCTGGACCCAGTCCGAGGCCAGTCTCGCTCCATTCGAGCTGCCTGCCGACGACTATGTCGCAACCCACCCAACGATGTCATTCGACTTCACCAATACCTACACCAACTCCAACCTCGACAGCACCCGGATTGATGCCGATCTGTGGGCCAAGTTCTTCTTCGGAAACAACATCTGGCTGCGGCTGAGATACCACTACGTCGACTATCAGGATGATGCTCCGTATCTCTACGACACGTCCGGAAAGTACCAGTACGCCACCGCCGCCGTCGGCTGGCTCTTCTGAGCCGATCACTGTCTTCCTTCTCGGCCCCGCCATCCGGCGGGGCCTTTTTTTTCGTTTCTCGGTTAGATTAGATCCTGTGAGCGAAACCAACACCGCTCCCCGCTGGGACCTGCTCCTACCTCTGATCGCCGCCGGCGTTGCCGGGCTGATGGTGGCACTGGCCTTTCTCAGCCTCTACGCCTTCCGCCAGCGAGAGGCCCTCGCGCTCGACGGACGGATCTTTGGCCTCGCCCACGATGCGGAGCTGCGCCTGCGCGAGTCGGGCCGAGAGACCCCTGGCAAGGTGCTCGAGGAAATCCTCGTCGAAGGCCGACCCGAGGTTCTCGGCCTGGTTCTTTCAGATCCCAACAACGACGTCTTGGCCAGGGCGGGCTCCGAGGCAAACGAGTTCGGTTCGCGCACGGTGGATCTCTTTGTCGGCCCCGGCCTTCGCGGCGGATCCGGGCCTCCCGGGCCGCCTACCGAGCGCTGGACGCGCGGTCAGGCGGCAGGACCCCGCGGACGAGGCCGCCTGGTCCTCGAGTTCATTCTCGACCCGAGTGCCGGATCACCTCCATGGGCCATCCGCCTTCTGCTCCCTGCCGCGATCGCGGTTTCGGTCGGCCTCATTGCTCTCGCCTTCCTCGGCGGCCGGTTACTTGTTCGCCAGCGGCGCGAAGCTCTGCACGAGGCCCAGCAGCGGCGTCTCGAGGCTCTTGCCCGCGCCGGCGCCGGTCTCGCCCACCAGCTGCGCACTCCCCTCGCCACCATCAAGGGGTCGTGTCAGCTCGTGGGCGAGCAGATCGAGGGTTCTTCCCTCTTCGCCAGGATTCAGACCACGGTCGGCCAGGCCGATCGGATGGAGCGGATGCTGAGCATGCTGCTCGATTTCGCCAGACCACCGGCGCCACAGCCGCAACCGACTGAGATTCGGGCATTGCTCCAAGACGTTGCCGCTCATCGATCGCGTGTGCGACCCGGTCGGATCGACACGGCGGTCGTGAACGCCGATCCGGAGCACCTGGCCCAGATCATCGACAATCTGGTGGACAACGCGGAGGCGTTCTCGCCTTCCGGAGAACGGGTGGAGATCGCCGCCACCCTCCAACGCGACCGGATCGAAATCATCATCGCCGACCGTGGGCCAGGCCCCGGCCCGGACCCGGAGGAGCTCTTCCAACCGTATGTGACCACCCGCGCCGACGGCACCGGGCTCGGTCTCGCCATCGCCCGAACCCTGGCCGAAGCCAACGACGGTAATGTCATCCTGCGGCCGCGGGAGGGCGGCGGTTGCGAGGCAGTTCTGACGTTGCCGGTAGTTCAGGGGAACTGATGACGCCGACCATCCTGGTTGTCGATGATGATCCCGATTTCCGCGAGCTCGTGGCAGAGATCCTCGCCTCCGAGGGCTACCTGATACGGCAGGCCGCCAGCGCAGAGGAGGCTCTCGACGCGCTCACCGCCGGGCCCGTTCAGCTCGTACTCACGGACCAGCGGATGCCGGGGCTCGATGGGCTCGAGCTGACTCGGCGCGTCCGTGCTGCCTCTGAACCACCCGAAGTGATCGTCATGACCGCCTTCGGCACTATCCCGCGAGCGGTGGAGGCGGTTCGCCTCGGTGCCGCCGACTACATCACGAAACCGCTCGAAAGCCCGGCCGCCCTCCGCCAGCTGGTACGGATGGTTCTGGGAGAATCCTCGCACGCAGACGGTGCGGCCCCCGAGGAATTTCTGACCCGCGACCCCGAGACTCTCGCGACCCTCGCCCTCGCCGACCGTTCCGCAGCAACCGACGCAACGGTGCTCATCACCGGCGCCTCGGGAACCGGCAAAGAACTGCTGGCGCGGCGCATCCACAACAAATCGAAGCGCGCGGACCGACCGTTTGTGCCCGTCAACTCCGCCGCCATCCCGGATAGCCTTGCCGAGAGCGAGCTCTTCGGCCACGAAAAGGGGGCCTTTACCGGCGCTGACAAACGTCGCATCGGCCGCTTCGAGCAGGCCGACGGCGGCACGCTCTTTCTCGACGAGGTCGGGGAGCTGTCGGAGATGGTGCAGGCAAAGCTTCTGCGGACCCTCGAGGAGCGGACGGTGGAGCGGGTGGGCGGCACCACGCCAGTGTCGGTGGACATCCGCCTGGTGGCAGCCACCAACCGCGACCTCGAGCACAGAATCAAGACCGGACGTTTTCGGGAGGATCTCTTCTACCGCCTCAACGTCGTGCGACTCGAGCTCACACCACTCAGCGAACGCCGCGGCGACATCGAGCTGTTGGTGCCGGTGCTTGTCGAGAGCCTCTCAGCACGCCTCGGAACGCCCACCAAGACCATCAGTGACGACGCGATGGACCGCCTCAAGACACACAGCTGGCCGGGCAACGTCCGCGAGCTGCGAAACGTTCTCGAACGGGCGTTGATTGCATCAAGCGGAAACGAGATCCGGCAGGGTGACCTCCCCGAGCTCGGCCAGCCGGAGACAACCGCCGCGTCCGGGGCGTCGCCGATCTCGCTCGCCGAACGCGAACGGCTGGCGATCCTCGAGGCTCTCGAAAAGTGCGGCGGCCATCGCGAGCGCGCGGCCCAACTCCTCGGAATATCCGTTCGAACCCTTTACACGCGGCTCAAGGAGTACGACATTCGGTAAATCCCGTGCTGAGGGTGAAGATCCGAAGAATTTCGGATTTCGAATTTCGAATTTTTTCCCGCCCTCCCTCAAGAGTCGTCATTTTGAAGACGGGGAAAGCCCCGACGGTGAATCTAGGCGGGCGGCATTCCTAATTCCTAATTCCTAAGTCCTAATTCCCCAAGCGTGCGCCATTTGCAGCCGACTGCAGAATCTGCAGTGAGATCCTGCAGTCCACCACCACACTTCTCTCAGCTGATTCTGATATCTCATTCATTTCCAGTTATTTGACGAGAAGAACTCTACTTGGCACAGGCCTTGCGATAGTGGTAACCGAGGCGGACTCACCCGCCACAAAAACCAAGGAGGCTCTCATGAAATCCTACCGTTCCCTCAACCTGCTCGCGGTCACCACCGCTGTCATCCTCTCCCTCGCTCTTGCTTCGCCGGGCACTGCCCAGCAGCGACGTGCGTCCGGCCGGGTCGGCGCCGGAAACGGCTCGTGTGACGGCGGCATCAATGCTCTCTTCTCCGAGATCGAGAAGGGCACGCTGTCTACCGGTGAGATCAATGGGCTGACCCTCATGCGCGAAGAGGAAAAGCTGGCCCGTGATGTCTACCTCACGCTCGCCGAGAAGTGGCAGCTGCCGATCTTCGGCAACATCGCCGGCGCTGAGCAGCGCCACATGGACGCCGTGCAGATGATATTCACGACCTACGAGTCCGAGATCGATGACCCGGGGTTTGACAACGAAACCGGAGTTTTTGCCAACTCCGAATTGGCAGGCCTCTACCACCAGCTGGTGGACAAAGGGAATCTGAGCCTTGTTGATGCGTTGACCGTTGGCGCCACCATCGAAGATCTCGACCTAAAAGATCTCGAGGACCTGCTCGGGGCCGACGGAAACGACAATGCCCACGTCAAACTGGTCTACAACAACCTTGCCAAAGGTTCACGCAATCACCTGCGCGCCTTCATGCGGGCGCTGACCGCCCAGGGCGGCACGTACAGCCCGGATCACATCGAACAAGAGACCTTTGACGCCATCCTCGGCTCGGAGATGGAGCGCAGGATTGTCTACGGCGCCGACGGCGAGGTTCTCGCCACCGGTTGCGGTGGTCGTGGTGGCCAGGGCCGTCGTGGCCGGGGCCAGGGCCAGGGTCAGGGCCAAGGTCAGGGCAACCGCGGCGGATCCGGCAACGGCGAGTGCGACGGCAGCGGTCCCCAGGGCGGTGGCCAGGGCGGAGGCCCGAACAGCTAGCGCGAACGACCCATATCAGCTCACGACCAAACCCGGCCGGCTGCACCGCAGTCGGCCTTCTTCATGCCGCGGTTCATCCGCGGCCGACTGACACGGTGGCGTGTCCTCCGGACCCACGCAGCTGCCAAACAGAGACAGACAACATCGCTGCGACCTGGCACGCCCCTTGCAATTACCCGGATCGAGGCGGCTCCAACCGCCTGGAAACAAGGAGGTCATCATGTTTTCGAAACATTCATTCACGACATTGGTCGCCGCTGCGGTGATCCTGACCCTCGCACTCGCCTCGCCGGCCGCGGCACAGCAGCGCCGTGCATCCGCCCAGGTCGGCGCCAAGTGCGTCGGCGGGTTCCAGGCTCTCTTTGACGAGATCGAACCATCACCGCTCACCTCGGCCGAGGTGGACGAGGTGCTGTACCTGCTCGAAGAGGAGAAGCTGGCCCGCGACGTCTACCTCACGCTCGCCGACCGTTGGCAGCTGCCCATCTTCGCCAACATCGCCCGCGCAGAACAGAAGCACATGGACGCGGTGCACAGGCTCGTCGAGATCTACGAGCTCGATGACCCGATCACCGACGATACGATCGGGTCCTTCACCGACCCCGCGCTCGGCGACCTCTACCTTGAGCTCGTGGCCGACGGTGAAGTTTCACTGATCGCCGCACTCGAGGTGGGCGCAAAAATTGAGGACATGGACCTGGCGGATCTTTACGAGCTTCTTGCGATGACCGACAACGACTACATCGAGATCGTGGCCTACAACCTCGCCAAGGGCTCGCGCAACCACCTGCGGGCCTTCATGCAGGCGCTGGAAGCTCAGGACGCCACCTACGCTCCCCAGTTCCTCAGCCCAGAGGAATTCGACGCGATTCTCGACGCCGAGATGGAGCGGCGGACCTTCTACAACGCCGATGGCGAGCCCGTGCCCGCGTGCGGCGCCGAGGTCGGCGGCTTCGGCATACGGCGCGGTATCAACGGCAACAGCGGTATCAACGGCAACGGCGACAACAGCGGCCAGAACAATGGTTCCGGCTCGGGCACGGGAGAGTGTGACGGAACCGGCTCGACCGATGGCGGGAACGGCCCCGGCACCGGTGAGTGCGACGGCTCCGGTTCTACCGGCGGCAGCAACGGCAACGGCGGCGGCGGCAACTGATCGGTTAATCAACGAATATAAGGAGAACATCATGAAAACGATTACAAGAACCATCACCACAATCATCGGCGGCGGGGCGCTCGTTCTGGCCACGGCCGGCATCGCCGGCGCCCAGGAAACCACCCCGGATCCGGCCAAGAAACAGACTCAGACACAGGCGAAAAAGGGCAACGGTACCGGCCAGGGTCAGGCCCAGGGCGCCGAGAATCAGACCGGCGCCGCCCGCCAACTCGGTCCCGGCGACGGCACCGGCAACCAGGGTGTGAAGCCCGCAGACGGCACCGGCAACGGCTCACCGGGTCAGCTCGGCGCCGGCAAGGCCGACGGCACTGCCACCGGCAAGGCGAACGGCAAGGGCAACAGCAAAGGCAAAGCCGACGGTAAGGCCACTAAGAACGGCAAGGGCAACTCCGGATCGAACGGGTCCGGCAGCGGCACCCGCACCCAGTCACGTGCGAGGGACCTCAGCGGTTCGGGTTCGGGCAGCTGCACCGGATCGGGCGCCGGATCCCGTGGTTCCGGAGGCGGCTCCGGCGGATCCAAGGGTGGCGGACGCCGATAAACGCCCCCTCCCCTCTCCTCGGCCTCGCTCCCACAAGAGCGGGGCCTTTTTCTTGTCATTGGGGTCAAACAGACGGTTGTTCCAGCCTCAATCCACAACCTCCCCCGGCGCATCTCCACCCCATCTCAGGTAGAGCACCGGCAGCACCATCAGGGTCAGCAGGGTCGAGGTCACAACCCCGAAGACCACAACCACGGCCAGCGGCCGTTGAACCTCGGAACCGACACCGCTCGCCCACACCATGGGAACCAGTCCGAGCGCGGTGGTGGCCGCGGTCATCAGGACCGGACGCAGCCGCAGCTCGGCGCCCTCGAGCACCGCCTCCAGCCGTGGCATTCCCTCCGCCTCGAGATTGCGGAAGAACTCCACCATCACCAACCCGTTGAGAACCGCGATGCCGAACAGCGCGATGAAACCCACCGACGCCGAGACTGAAAGGTAGAGGCCGAAGAGCTTGAGCCCGACGATCCCGCCCACCAGTGCCAGGGGAATGTTGACGAGAATCAGCAACACCGGTCGAGTCGACCGGAAGTTGAGGTACAGCAGGATGAAGATCAGCACCAGGACCACCGGGACCATGACCCGAAGACGCGCCATCGCGCGCTGCTGCTGCTCAAACTGGCCGCCCCAGGTGACGAAGTAGCCGGTGGGAAGGAGCAACTTCTCCCCCAGCCGTTGCTGCGCCTCCTCCACGAACCCACCGATGTCTCGGTCGACCACGTTGAGCTCGACCACCACTCGGCGTTTGCCATCCTCCCGGGAGATTTGCGCCGGTCCCTCCACGACCTCGAAATCGGCCACTTCGCGAAGTAGCACCCGCGCGCCGCCCGGGTTTGAAAGCGGCAGGTCGCGCAGGTTCTCCACCTCGGCTGTGAACCACCGCGGCAGCCGCACCACCACGTCGGTCCGCCGGTCGCCCTCCGGCACGGTCGTCACTACCCGGCCACCGATGGCGGTCTCGATCAATGTCCTCACCTGCACGAAACTGATCCCCATCCGCGACATCCGCTGCCGGTTCATGACGATCTGCAGGTAGCCGAGGCCCTCCACGGCCTCGACCTTGACGTCCGCCGCTCCGCGAATGTCGGAAATGATCTTTGACGCTTCGTCGCCGAGCAGTGCCAGCTCGTGGAGGTCATCGCCGAAGATCTTGACCGCGATCTGCGACTTGACGCCCGAAAGCAGCTCATCCACCCGCATCTGGATGGGCTGCGTGTAGCCGAACTCCACCCCGGGTATGGTCGCGAGCTTTTCCCGAATCGCAGCAACGAGGCCTTCCTTGGTATGCGCCGTCGTCCACTCCGAACGCGGCGCCAGCAGCACGTAGGTATCGCTCTCACCGACACCCATGGGGTCCGACGAGATGTCCGAACGGCCGGTGCGGCTCACAACATGCCGGACCTCAGGCAACTCCATGATGGTCTTTTCGATCAGCTCCACGGTCTTCAACGACTGCTCGAGCGAGACCGAAGGAATCTGAAACGGCTGTACGACGATCGAACCTTCGTCCATGGTCGGCAGGAACTCGGTGCCCAACGTCGGCACCAGCGCGCCGGCCACCACGAGCAGCGCGGCCGCGGCACCCAGGACGATCCACGGGTGGTCGAGCGCCCAACGAAGCTGTGGCCTGTATATCCTTCGCACCACATCCGCCGGGTGAGGGATCTTCCCACCGCCGAAGACCGGCACTGGTTTGAGGATCAACGACCCAAGAACAGGAATGACGGTCATGGTTAATATCAGAGAACAGCCGAGGGCGATGCCAATGGTATAGGCCAGCGGCGCGAACATCTTGCCCTCCACGCCCTGCAGCGACGCGATCGGGATGAACACTACGATGATCACCGCAACTCCAAAGGTCACGGGCCGAGCCACCTCGGTGGCCGCCTGGCACATCACACCGCAACGTTCCCGTTCAGCGTCCTTCGGGCGTGCAAGCAGCCGGACCGCGTTCTCCACCAGCACAATGGCGCCGTCGCCAAGCATACCGATGGCGATGGCGAGCCCGGACAGGGTCATGAGATTGAGCGACATGCCGAAGAGACCCATCACGAGGAAGGTGGCGAGAGCCGCCATCGGCAACTGCAGTGCCACAAGCACCGACGACCGGAGGTGGCCCATGAAGAAGAGCAGAACCAACAGCACCAGCATGGCACCCTGCAGCAGGGCGCCCCGCACAGTGCCGAGCGCCGTGATCACCAGCTCGTTGCGATCGTAAAAGGGCACAATCTCCACGTCCGGCGGCAGCGACTGCCGAGCCAACTCGAGCTTCTCCCGTACCCCGTCAACCACGTCACGGCCCGACCCACCGCGCAGCATGAGCACGATGCCGGCTACTGTCTCGCCACGACCGTCTCGGGTGATGGCGCCCTGACGGATCTCGGGTGCGAACTCCACGTCAGCCACCTGCCGGAGCAGGACCGGCACGTTGTCCCGGTACGCAATCACGGTGCTTTCGAGGTCTTCGCGGTTTCTGACCCAGCCGTCTCCGCGAACCACGAACTGCTCGCCGCCCCGCTCGACGAAGGCACCGCCGGCGACCCCATTATTAGCCGCCACGGCTGCCGCGAGCTCCCCGAGACCAAGCCCGTATTGACGCAGTGCCATTGGATCGGCCACAACGTGGAACTGACGGACATAGCCCCCGAACGAGTCAACGCCGGCAACACCCGGCACGGTGCGGAGAATGGGCCGCAACACCCAGTCCTGGAGGGTGCGCAGCTCCATCAGATCCCGGCCCGGGCTCTCCAGGGTGTACTGGAAGACCTCACCGAGACCTGTCGAAACGGGCCCGAGGTTGCTGGTGGTGCCCTCGGGCAGGTCGCCCTGTACGGAGAAGATTCGCTCGAGGACCAGCTGGCGGGCGAAGTAGATGTCGGTCCCGTCCTCGAAAACCACGGTGACCATCGAGAGACCGAACTTGGAGAGCGAACGCACCTCGGTCGAGTGCGGAAGACCCGCGCACGACTGCTCGATGGGGTAGGTCACGAGCTGCTCGATCTCGAGCGGCGACAGGGTCGTGGCCTGTGAGATCACAGTCACCTGAATGTTGGTCACATCTGGGAAGGCGTCGATGGGCAGCTGGCGAAAAGACATCCATCCGGCGGCGATCAGGAGCACCGCCAGCAGTATCACCACCAGACGGTGAGCGAGGGAGAGCTCGACCAGTCGTTCCATCTCAGTCCTCCCCGCCCTCACCCTTCACCAGCGCCGATTTGATCAAGAACACCCCGGCCACCGCTATTTTCTCACCGGCAGCCAGACCCTCCACGACCTCGTACCGGTCGCCGTCACGTTGGCCGAGCTTGACAGGACGAACGGTGAACTCGTCCGCACCGGAGGCCACGAAAACCACGTCGCCTCCACCCACGCTGATAACAGCAGATCGAGGCACCACGAGCGAACGCCGAACCGCTCCGTGGCTCACCGTGGCCTCGACAAAGGCGCCAGGAAAACATGACGCCACGTCGTTGTCTATGCGGGCCCGTATGCGGATGGTTCGCGTCGCCGGGTCGATCTGCGGAACACGGGTAATGACCGTCGCTCGGCCCCGCTCGTCGCTCCTTCCGACCGGTGCGAACTCCACCGGATCGCCCACAGCCACCAAGCGGGCCTGGTCTGGAGCCAGCTGTAGCTCGAGCTCGATCCGCGCCGGGTCTCCTACCACCAACAACGGCGCATACGGCTGCACCCACTCCTGCTCCTGCACGTGAACCTCGAGCACGACGCCGTCCACCGGCGAGGTTACGGGAAGATGGGGATCGAGCCGCTTTCCCTGGAGGACCCGTTCGAGGGTTTGCTCGGGAACGCCGTGATCGAGGAGCTCCTCGCGCAACGTGCTGTAGCGGAGCCGGGCAGACAGGGCCTCCTGCTCGCGGCGCTCGAGTTCGATCCTGCTGATCCCGTCGATCGCCAGCAGCTCCTTACCGGCCTCGAGCCGCTGCTCGGTCAGCTTGACCCGGTCCAGCGCCATCAGGGTTTCACTCTGCATGGTCAGCAGTTCGTGGGAGTGGAGCATCACAACCGGCTGGCCGCGAACAACCCTATCGCCAGGCGCCACCTCGAGGGACTCCACCCGGCCTCCGGCGATGGTCTTGAGGGTCAGGGTCGAGCCCGGAGACCTCACCACCATGCCCACGGCCTGCAACCGGCTGCTGAAGTCCGCTTCCGTCACCTCCGCCACCTCGATCCCGGCACGAGCCCGCTGCTCGGCGGACAAACGCACGACGTCGGCAGCGCCGACGGTCTGTACAATCATCAAGAAAATGCAGATGTTATGGAACCGAATCATGAGTCCTCCCCGGTCGAAATGGCCGCGGTCGGAAAGACCGACGGGTCGTTCAGCTGGTAGCTCAGCTGCAACCGTGCAAGCAACAGGTCAGCATGGGCATCGATGGCCGTTAACAGCAGATCATCGTGGCGCACCATGCCGTACACGTACTCCAGATAGGTCAGTGCCCCCAAACGGAACTGTGCGAACAGGGATTCTTCGATACGGGGCAGGTCCCTCACGGCCGAGGCGACCGTGATGAGACGCGCATCGGCGCCTTCGGCCACTGCCAGTGCTGCCCGGGCGCGGCTCAGCGACGCGCGTGCGGCGGATTGTCTGGACGCCATCGCAAATGCTTCACGCTCTCGCGCCGCGGCCCTCTGCCGGGCGCCGGCACTCCCCAGTGGCAAGGGCACCGCTATTCGGAATCCCCAGGCGTCATAACCCTGAATGGGACCGATATCCGGAAAGTGCTCCCACTCCGCCTCTATCAACGGTCGACCCCACGCAGCGGCCGCCGCCATCCGCGCCCTTGATTTCTCGATATCGGCCTCGGTATTGGCGTCTTGCATCGGTACGCCCAATGCCAGCGCCTCGTCGTAAATTTCACTCGAATCGGGGGATCGCGTCGCCGCGGCAAGAGCCTTGAGATCGCCTAAGCGGGGGTCCGGATACCCGGTACCACAGAGCTCGGCGACCGCCTGTCGAAGTCCCTCCACCTGGGCGTCCGCCGCCACCAGCGACGCCGCATCGGTGTGCTCGAGGTCGAGCTGAGCCACCTCTGTGCCTGCCACCTCACCCAGCTGATGGCGGGCCTCGAGAAGGGCCAGCGCTGTATCGAGACGTTCGAGCCGAGCCTTCCGCACTTGCAGCCGCTCCATCGCGGCCGCGAGATCGAGCCAACGTCGAGTGGCCTCGACCGCCGTGGACCATACGGCCGCACGTTGGATCACCACCAGACCTTCCTCGGTGGTTCGCGCGAGGTCGCGGGCCGGTCCCATCTGACCAAAGAAATTGAACGGCGTGCCAACGCGCAGGCTGTCCTGGGCATTGAGGGTGCGGTCCGAGCCCAATCCTTCGCTCTGCCACTCAACGTAGGGGTTGATGGCCGCGGCCTCGGACCTCGCTTCCGCCCCCTTGAAAGCCGCCTCGTGCAGTCGCGCCTGCAGCGCCGGCGACGAGGCAACCGCCGCCAACTGAATGGATTCAACCCGTGCCGTCACGCTTTCGGGCTCCGTTGCGCCCGCAGGGAACACGCTCCACACGAAGACCACCATCAGAATCAACATGCGTTTGCTCACGCGACATCCTCCCTTCGAACCCATTCAGTATGGTCGCTACTAAATCCCTTTACAAGCAATGATTTAAAACAATATCTGAGCAACTATTCAAGCAGTTGACGAGACAAACAGAACGAAATCTCGACCTCTAGCCTGCATTTCTCACCACGTCGCGTCGTGAGAAGTCCGGGCTAG
>JAOZUP010000397.1 GCA_029938595.1 Thermoanaerobaculales bacterium
ACGGGTCGCGGCGCGGCGCGGCCGCGAATTCGAGGAGCGGGCGGGCGACACGGCGCCATCTGCGGCCTGCTGCCCACGCACGAGCCGCCTCCGACGCCCGATGCCTGCGGTCGTCGTCGTCCAGCAGCTCGTTTACCGCGACGGCCAAGGCGCTGGGGTCGCCCGCCGGAACAACTGCGCCGGCTCCCTCATCGCCTACCACCCCGGCCATGACGCCGCCCTCGGTCACCACCGCAGGAAGGCCCAGCCACATCAGGTCCACCAGACGGGTTCTGAGGCTGAGATCGGTCTCGAGACCGGGGCGATGGGTGACCACCGCGAGGTCGGCAACCTGGGCGAGCTCGAACCGGCGATCGAACGGACGCCAGGCCTCGAAGCGGACGTTCGACCCCAACAAACCGAGCTTCTCCGCGAACTTCCTGGTGCGGGCGGCGGCTGTCAGCGGCGTCAGATCCGGGTGCGGATGCTCGACGAAGACCAGCACCATGTCCGGGTGGCGATCGAGCATCGTCGGCAGGGCCGCCAGCACGACCTCGGGGTCGTACCAGTCGTAGATGCCGCCGAAGTAGAGAACGGGCGCGCCGTCTTCGACCCCGGCCAGCACCTCCGAGCGTAGCGGCGGCGACGGCGGCGGCCCCTCCGGAACTCCGAAAGGCAGCTCCACAATCAACCGCTCGAGGGTCGGGTCATTCTCGAGAGCCAGCGGGTTGACTCGTCCGAGCGCACTCAACCAACCGAGGTAATACAGCCGCTGCTCCTCCGACGAGCACAAGAAGAGATCGCCGCGGGCCATCTGCAGCCGCCACGTGGCGTGGTCGGTGGTAAAGGGCTCGAAACCGAGCTCTCGGTGATAGTGGAGGTTCTCCACCAGGAACGGGTCGTAAAGATCCACGACAACCGGCAGATCGTCGCGCTGCGACAGGTAGTGATTGCCGAGGTGGCCGTGGAGCAGGACCCAGTCGTGGCGGCCGGCCTGCTCGCCCAAACACTCCGGATCGGCCTTCACGATCTTTACGCCGTCAGAGGGGGGCGCGGCCTCATCCGGATCGTTGGGGACCGCCAGCGTCACCTCGTGCCCGGCCTCGGCGAGCACCCGAGCCAGGGTCAGAAAGCGGGTTCCGACGCCGGCGGTGACGGCCCGCACCGGCTCCGGGCAAATCAGAAACGCGCGGCTCATTTCGGCCTGGAGCGTCCGCGAAGGCTGTCGAGGAGCTCGTGCAGCTTCCAGGTGCGGGAGCTGTAGATCTGTTCGAGGATGGCGCCGAGACGTTCGACCTCGTTCTGGACCGCTTCCAGCGCGACGACCCGCTCCTCGAGCTCTCGGTTGTCTCGCGCCATCTGTTCGCCCTCGGCTCCAATCCGGCGCAGCTCTGCTTCGAGACCGTCCCGAACCCCGCGGGAATCCAACAGCTCCTCGTCGCGAATCCGGGCCAGCTCGGAGGCACGATCTCGAGCAGCCACAAGCGACATCACGGCCGACGCGACCTGCCGACGGTCATCGAGGAAACCGTGCCGCCGCCACAGCGATTCGAGGGCGGCGAGCTGCCCCGGAGACCCCGGCGGGTTGGCCCCGGTGATGCCCCCGGATCCTTCAACGATCCGGTACTCGCAGGTCACCCGCGGCAGGTAGGTCAGGGGCGTCTTTCGGACAAGGCGCAACATGAGATCCCAATCTTCGTAGAGATCCATCTCGACGTCGAAACCGCCGATTTCGAGCGCGAGCTCCCTGGGGATGGCAATGCACGGCAGGGGGATGTGGTTGACGAGCCCGAAGAGGGCCTCGTCGAAATCGCCACCGAAGGTGCGGTGACGGGCGACCGGCTCGAGATCGCCGTCCTTACCGACCCGCCATATTCCTTGCACCGCGTCCACGTACGGGGCGGTGACGGCCCTGGCCACGGCCTGCCCGAGCACCAGCAAATGGTCGGGATACATCAGGTCATCATCGTCGAGGAAGACCACGTGGGACGCAGTCGCCCGCTCGAGACCGAGCTGCGCTGCAGCCGAACGTCCGAGCGACTCGTCGCACTCGATGAGGTCAATCCCGAAGCCCTCCTGCGAGCTGCACAGCGTCGCCACCGACTCACCGCCGTCGTTGACCACGATCACCTTCTGCGCCGGGTGGATCTGGGCTCTGATCGAGGCCAGCGCCTCGCGCAAAAGATGCTGCCGGTTGCGGGTCCTCACGACCACGTCCAGCTGCACCGCCTCGGACACGGTTTCGAGATCGGCGATCGGCCCCTGAGCCGCCGCCCACTCGCCCAGCGAGTGCGTGCGGATGTAGCGAGGATCCACCACGTGGTACGCCTCGGCTCGCTCCACCTCCTGCGGCAGAGTCAGCCGCCGCGCCCGCGCCATGCCCTCCATGACCTCGGTGTAGGGGCGGTGTTCGAGCTGAGAGGCGTAGGCCGCGGCCGCCGATAGCACGGTCTCCCACTCCCGGGTGACGTCCACCAACAGGTTGGGGCGAAGAACGGCCGATACCTCGTACGCCGCCACCCGGGTCGCCTGCAGCGCATCGTGAAGCGCGCTGCCCGGAGAGGCCGATTGAATGACGGAGTAGCCGAGCATCGCCACTGCGCGATGATCCGGGTGGATCTCGGCCGGTGACGGCAACAACAGCAAACCCGGAGCGAACTCCGTGAACAGGGTGCGCAGACGGTCGGCGAGATCGGGGTCGTCGGCCCGCAACGACCGGTCGGCGAGACCCCAGAACTCGGGCTCCTCGAGGCCGAGGATTTCCGCTGCATGACGAGCCTCGGTCTGCCGCACCTCCGGATCACCCTGCGCCTCGCCGTCACTCAAGACAACCACACGTACTTCGATGCCGGAATTCCGCAGCTGCACGATCGCGCCGCCGCAACCGAAGACCTCGTCATCCGGGTGCGGCGCCAGCACCAGAACCGGCGAGCCACCCAGCCGGCCGGGCGCGTAGGGAACGAGTTCTTCTTCGGATCGCATCATGGCGCTATGGTAGCCCATCCACTCACCCAGATACCGGATGCCGGATCCCAGATACCAGATGCCAGATACGGGATTCCCCGCCCAGTCACGAATCGAAGTCTAGGCGGGTGGATGGGAATTCCTAATTCCTAATTCCTAATTCCTAATTCCTAATTCAATCACGCTCCGTACTTCTTGATCGCGGAATCCAGCCTTGGCAGTAAGGCGTATAGGAAGGCGGCGACGCCGGAGATGGCCACGGTCAAAATGACGAACATCTGGGTCGTCGGCTGGAGCCCGCTGATAAAGCCTGCAAGCTTGTTGCCGATCGACGTTGCCAGGAACCATCCACCCATCATCAGACCGACCAGACGCTTGGGCGCGAGCTTGGTCACCAGCGACAGCCCCATCGGCGACAGACAGAGTTCACCGAACGTGATAATCAAATAGTAGAGCAGCAGCCACATCATGGCTGTCTTGATCGCGCCGTTCTGACCCACATACGAGGCCCAGGCCATGACGAGAATCGAGATCGCGGTGATCACCATGCCGTAGAAAATCTTGCGCGCGGTAGAGACCGGCCGCCCTCGTGCCGCCATCCAGGCAAAGAAACCCACGACCAGCGGAGTCAGGACGACGACGAAGACCGGGTTGGGGAGCGCGGTGATCATCTCGGCGTTCAACAGGCGAACATACTTGCCGGGCGCGAGCCCCGGGGTCCCGTCGTTCGTGTTCTCGTACACCGCGTCGAAGGTCGCCTGCGAGACCAGAATCACCGGCACCTGGCTGCCGGCCAGAGGTCGGGACAGAATGATGGACCTCAGAGCGGAGGCGCCCTCCGGACTCACCTTGACGCTGGTCGTGGTCACTCCGTGC
>JAOZUP010000398.1:0-228 GCA_029938595.1 Thermoanaerobaculales bacterium
ACGTCCAGGTCTACGAAGCGCGACATGGCGCCGATCAGAAGCCCCGGCGCCATCGACAGCGAGGTGCCGCCCATGCATCCCACCATAAGCTCGAAGCCCTGAGCCCTGGCTGCGTCGGCCAGTCTGAGGGCCGCGGTGAGACCGCCGCACTTCTCGAGCTTGATGTTGACCAGGTCATACTTGCCCACCAGACTTGGCAGATCCGCCTCGGTCTGGCAGGCCTCGTCG
>JAOZUP010000398.1:238-3818 GCA_029938595.1 Thermoanaerobaculales bacterium
CACGCCCAGCCCCTTCAACGCTGCCAGATACCCGGGCAGCATCTCCGGCGTCCACGCCTCGTTGGCGTCCACGATCAGACGGGCGTTCGGGGCGGCCTCTCGTACTGCGGCCATGCGCTCCAGGTCGCCCTCGCCGCGCAGCTTGACCTTGATCATCGGCTCGTGAGCGATCCTGGCGGCGTCCTCGGCCATCTTGGCCGGGTCGTTGACGCTGATGGTGTTGGCGGTCATCAGCGGTTCGAGCGGCGGCCGGCCCGCGATCTCCCAGGCCCGGCGGCCGGTCTGCTTGCACTCCAGATCCCACAGCGCGGCGTCCACCGCGCAGCGCGCGCGGCCCGCCGGCATCAGACCAAGCAGCTGCTGGCGGTCGGCACCGCCCTCCAGCGCCCCCCGAATCGCCTCTATCTGGGACGGCACCGTGGTCGGCGAGCTTTCGATGACGATGTCGCTATCGTCCACCTCGCCCCGGCCGATCGCGTCGCCGTCCCGGATCTCCACGACCACCAGCTCGCACGTGTCGTAGCGCTGTCTTGAGATGATGAACGGTTCGGTATAGGGGATACTCTCCCGCGTTACCTTGAGCTTACGCATAGCGTTCTCCTTGAGCATCGTCTGTCTCCCGCCTGAAACGGATCCCGGTGGCGGTGTTGCAGCAGGCCACGAATCCCGTAACCTCGTCATCGTCGTCCCTCTCGAAGTGCATCACGGCGCCACCGTGGGCGATGCCACCGTGGAGGAAGCTGTCCCGCGCCTTTCGCAGGAGCGGGAACGGGCCCGTCGGACCGAAGGCGCTGTCGCAGGTGGCCTCCAGCTCGCCGTCCCGCTCGATCACCTGGTAGGCGGCCCCGAGCTCGTCGCTGCGGTAGGTCCCGGCGAACTCTGCGACGCCACCCGATGCCTCGGGCGCCCGGCTCAACTCGACTCGAAGATCATCGACGACTGCGGTCAGGCGATCTCCGTCAAAATTCGCGACCAGGGCCACCGGCGCACCGGGGGCCTGCCGGAACCCGCCGGCGTTGTCGGCCATCAGCGGCACCCGCGTACCGAGAATCTCGAGCACCGGCCGGCTTTCCATCTCGATGAGTGTGGCGCCGGCCCCGGTTTCGGGATCCTGGAACCAGCCGGGCGGAACCGGCATCGAAGCCGGTTGGCTGTCCTCGCGTTCCCTATCCTCGGGCCGAGGTTCGGCGCCGAACCGGTCCAGAAACAGGTCGGCAACCTGTATGCCCAGCAGGCCAGGGTCCTCGAGCATGTGGTTGGCACACGTGAAGATCCCCAGCCGCTGCTCCGGGAAGTGGATCACCGCCGACCGGAAGCCCGGCACCTCTCCGGCGTGGACAAGCCACGGCAGGCCGCGATACTGACTGTGGTTGACCCCGAAGGCGTAGGTGTTTGGAGAGCCGTCGTTGAGCTCAGAGGTGCGGCTCAAACGACTGACAAACCCGGACCCACCCACCGCCTCGGTCTGGAGATTGACGAGCCAACGGGTCATGTCGTCGATGGTGCTCCACATGCCGCCGAACCCCATGCCGTCGATGGCGTACACGGCAGGATCGAGGACGCCGGGTGCGTCACCAATGTAGCCTTCGACCCCGTGTTTCGGCCGGCGGGTGGAGTCGCTGAGCACCAGAGTCCGGTCCATACCCAGGGGTGCGAAGAGGTACTCGGTGAGAGCGTCGTTGAACGATGAACCCGTGACCCGTTCGATGATCCAGCTCAGCAGCGCGTAGTTGGAGTTGCTGTAGCTGAATCGGGTCCCGGGGGTGAAGTTGAGGGTGCGTTGGCCGGTGACCAGATGGAACGACCGCTCGCTGTCGATGAGTCGCTCCGGCCACGCCCCCAACAGCATGCCCAGGAACAGCAGCTCCTTGATTCCGCTCGAGTGGTGGCACAGCTGGGCGATGCTGACCCGTTCGTCGAGGCCGTACAGCTCGGGGATGTACTCACGGATGTCGTCCTCGGGCCGTAGCCTTCCTTCGCCCATCAGCATGAGGATCACCGCCCCGGTGAACACCTTCGTGCAGGACGCGATGGAGGTGAGGTGGCTCGAGGTGAACGGCTCGCTCCGGTCCAGATCGGCCAGTCCATAGGTCCGCGCAAACACCGGCTCGCCGTCCCGAGCCACCACGACACCCCCCCCGGGCCGGTTGTCCCGGTCCCACGGCTCGAACAACTCCGCGATGCGGTCGGCAATCTGGTTTTCCATCACTCAAGTCTCACATTCATCCTAAGTCTCGAGCCGCACCTTGGCCAATGCCAATCAGATATCCCTCGATGTCGGTTCGGCATTGGCCACGGGAGATCTCACGGTCTAGATTGAACACCATGCGACCCGTCGGACTCAAGTGCGAACACATGACCGACCCCGTCGGGATCGACGCCGACCCCATTCGGCTGACCTGGGGTCTGCAAGCAGAGGGCCGGTGCCGGCGGCAGACCGCCTATCAGATTATGGTGGCCGACGATCCGGAGCGGCTTTCCCGAGGCGAGGGCAACCTCTGGGATAGCGACAAGATCGCCTCCGACAACACCCTCCTGATCCCATATGAGGGCAGGCCGCTCTCGTCCCGCCAGCGTTGTTGGTGGCAGGTCCGGGTCTGGGACGAGTCGGACGCGCACTCGGAGTTCAGCGATACCGCGTTCTGGGAGATGGGGCTGCTGGAACCCAGCGACTGGCACGCCCAGTGGATCGGCTTCCAGAATCCGCCCATCGACGCCACCGCGTTCGAGGAGGAGTGGTTTCGAGCCTATTACCAGGACAACGACTTCGGCGCGGTCCCCCCGTTCCACATGCGAAAACCTTTCGCCATCGACCGGCCGGTGCAACGGGCTACGGTCTACGCCACCGCTCGGGGCGTTTACCACGCATTTGTCAACGGCCGTCGGCTGGGCGACGCGGAGCTGCAGCCTGGCTGGACGGATTACCGCGTCCGGATCGAGTACCAAACCCTCGACGTGACTGATTTCCTGACGGTGGGTGAGAATGTCATCGCCGGGCTCGTGGGTGAGGGTTGGTACTCGGGCCGTCTTGGCGGGGAGGAAAAACACCCGACCGGGCACTACGGCCCGCGACCTTCCTTCCTGGCCCAGCTTCACGTCGAGTTCGAGGACGGCAGCGAGCAGATCATCGCCACCGACTCGAGCTGGCGGTTGAGCTTCGGCGCGATCATCTACTCGGACCTGCACATGGGAGAACGGTACGACGCCCGCCGGGAGCTCGGGGCGTGGCACAGCCCCTGTTTCGACGCCAACGCATGGTGGCCGGTGGGCGTTGAAACCCACGACGACGCGGTGCTGTGCGGCCGCACGACCCACCCGATCATGGTCACCGAAGACGTTCCTGCGAGGTCGGTTTCCCGCGCCCGTTCAGGCGCCTGGATCGTGGACCTGGGTCAGAACATGGCGGGCCGGGTGCGTCTCAGAGTGCGAGGGAGGGAGGCACAGGAAATCCGCCTCCGCCACGGAGAGATGCTCGACGCCGACGGCAGCCTCTACACCGAGAACCTCGGCTCAGCTCGCGCCGAGGACACCTACATCTGCAGTGGAATCGGCGAGGAGGTCTGGGAGCCCACCTTCACCA
>JAOZUP010000061.1 GCA_029938595.1 Thermoanaerobaculales bacterium
CGCTCCGCGAACCACGGGTAGATGGCCGGCAGCACGAGGAGGGTGAGGACGGTCGATGTTGCGAGGCCTCCGATGACGACGGTTGCCAGCGGCCGCTGGACCTCGCTGCCGGTGCCCGAGGACAGGAGCAGCGGAATCAGGCCGAGGGCGGTGGTGAGGGCGGTCATCAGCACCGGCCGCAGGCGCAGCATGGCGCCTTGGACCGAGGCCTCGACGACCGGTACTCCCTCCCGTACCAGCTGGTTCAGGTAGGTGACGAGGACCATCCCGTTTTCGAGCGCGATCCCGAAGAGGGCGATGAAGCCGACCGAGGCGGGGACCGAGAGATTCTGGCCGGAGATCCAAAGGGCGACGGCGCCGCCGACGAGGGCGAGCGGGATGTTGAGGAGGATCAGCGCCGAGGAGCGCAGCGAGTTGAAGCTCGAGTACAGGAGGATGAAGATCAGCAGCAGGGTGATCGGCACCACCAACGCGAGCCGGCGGTTGGCCTCCTGCTGAAGTCGGAACTGACCGCCCCATGTCACCAGGTAGCCGGGCGGCAGGTCGACGTCACGCTCGATGGCTCGCTGACCCTCGGCGACGAAGCTGCCGATGTCGCGATCAACCACGTTGCACTGGATGGTGATGAAACGTTGCCCGTTTTCGCGCGTGATCTGGCGGGATCCGACAATCTCGCGCATCTTGACCAGCTGCGACAGCGGAATGTTGTATCCGTCCGGAGTGGGCACGAGGATGGCGGCGATCGCCTCGGGCGTCCCGCGGTAGCGCTCGGGATAGCGGACGAGGATGTCGAACCTCCGCACGCCCTCAAAGACCTGACCGGCGATCTCCCCGCCGACGGCGGCGCGGATCACCGACTGCACGTCGTCGACGTTGACCCCGTAGCGGGCGATAGCTTCGCGGTCGACGTCGATCAGAAGCTGTGGCGTACCGGTGGCCTGGTCGACCTGGAGGTCGGCCGCCCCGCGAACCCGTCCGAGGACCTCCGCGATCTCGTCGGCCTTGGCGGTGAGCACGTCGAGGTCCTCGCCAAAGAGCTTGATGGCGAGCTCGGCGCGCACGCCCTCCAACAGCTCGTCCACCGCCATTGCGATCGGCTGGGTGAAGTTCGTGAGAACCCCGGGGATATCGCCGACCTGTGCCCGGATGGCGGCCTCGAGCTCTTCCTGGGAGTCGAAGCGCCACTGGTCGCGTGGTTTCAGGAGCAGGAACATCTCGCCGCTGTTCACCGGGTCGGTGTGGGCGCCGATCTCGCCGCGGCCGATGCGGGTGACAACGCCCTCAATCTCGGGGACCTCCATCAGCCGCCGTTCGACCCGGGTGACGACCCGGGTGCTCTCGGTGAGTGCGATCGACGGCGCCATGGTGAGGCGGAGGATGAGCGTCCCCTCCTGCAGGGTCGGGGTGAACTCAGACCCGAGACGGGGAACGACAATTCCGCCGAGGAGTAGGAGAACCAGAGCCAGGACGACCGCCGCCCTTCGGTGGCCGACGAAGAACTCGACCAATGGGCGGTAGGGGCGCTGGAGCGTGTGCACGATACGGTCGCTGGCGCTTGTCTTTCCGGGCCTCGGTCGGCGCATCAGCAAGAAGGCGAGGATCGGTGCCGCCAGCATGGTGTAGACGAGCGAACCGAACATCGCCAGGGCGACCGTGTAGGCCAACGGCCGAAACATCTTGCCCTCGACTCCTTGAAGGGTGAACAGCGGCAGGAAGACGATGACGATGATGATGATTGCGAAGAAGATCGGGCGAGCGACCTCGGCCGCGGCGCGGGCCACGACCTCGAGGCGTCCCTCCGCGGGCCGCGCCTCGCGCAGCATGCGGTCGATGTTCTCGACCACCACGATGGTGCCGTCGACCATCATTCCGATCGCGATCGCCAGTCCGCCAAAGGACATCAGATTGGCCGAGATTCCGAAGATCCGCATGCCGATCATGGCGAATAGCACCGAGAACGGGATCGCCATCGCGACCACAATGCTCGGACGGACCCCGCCCATGAACATCAGCAGCACCAGCACCACCAGACCGATGCCGAGCATCAGCGCTCGGGTCACGGTACGGACGCAGGCCTCGACGAGGCTCTTCTGCTCGTAGTACGGCACGATCCGGATGCCCTCTGGGAGGATCGTGTTGATCTCCTCGAGTCGCTGCTCGACGGCGCCGATGACGGTCGAGGAGTTGGCGCCAAAGAGCTTGACCACCTGGGCGGAAACGACCTCGCCGACTCCGTTTCTGGTCTGTACGCCGCGCCGAATCGCGCCGCCGATCTCGATGCTCGCCAGCTCTCCGACGAACACCGGAGTTCCATCGACGGTCTTGACGACGATCCGTTCGAGATCGGGGATACCGGTGGCGAGGCCCACCGAACGCACGACGAGCTCCTCGGCGTTGCGTTCGATGAACTGGGCGCCGACGTTGAGGTTGTTGGCGCGGATCGCGTCCAGGACCTCCGGCAGGGTCACGTCGTATCGCAACAGAGCGTCCGGCCGCACGACCACCTGGAACTGCTTCTCCCAGCCCCCGATCCCGAGGACCTCGGTGACGCCGGGAACGGTCTGGAGGTGAAACTTGATCAGCCAGTCCTGGATCGTGCGCAGCTCCTCGAGCGAGTATTGCCCGGTCGTGTCCTCGAGGTAGTAGAAGAGAACCAGACCCATGCCGGTCGAGATCGGCCCCATCTGCGGATCGCCGAAACCCCCGGGGATCTCCTCGCGCGCCTCCTGCAGGCGCTCGCCCACGAGCTGGCGGGCGAAGTAGATGTTGACGTCATCCTCGAAGTAGACGTTGACCACGGAGAGGCCGAAGTTGGAAACCGAGCGGATGTGGTCGATGCCGGGCAGCCCGGTCATGGTGATCTCGACCGGGAAGGTGACGTACTTCTCGATCTCCTCGGGCGCCAGCCCCTCGGTCAGGGTGAAGACCTGCACGAGGTTGGGAGACACGTCCGGAAACGCATCGATGGGGAGTTGCTTGTAGCTGAGAAAGCCGGCGGCCATGATCAGCACCGTCAGGACCAGAACCAACAAGCGGTTCGTCAGAATAAAGCGAGTGAGTCGTTCGATCATGTCAGTGCCCATGGCCGTCGCCGAAAGCGTCCTTACCGAGCTCCGCCTTGAGCGAGAACGCGCCTTTGGCGACGTACCGCTCGCCGGGCTCGAGGCCGGCGAGGATCTCGAGGAAACCGTGGTTGCGGCGGCCGGTGTGAACCGGACGTGGCTCGAAGCCCGCTGGTGTCTGTACGAAGATCACCGACTCGTCGTCACCGACGGGGATGACCGCGGAGGTCGGGGCTCGTATTACGACCTCGACCTCCTCGCGTACAACCGAGCCGGTGACGAAGATCCCCGGGGTCCAGCGACCGTCCGGGTTGGGCATGATGATACGCGCGAGGGCGGTCCGGGTCGCCTCACCGACCAGCGGTTGCACGAAGTCGATGACGGCGGTTGTCGCGTGCTCCTCGTGGGGGGCGGCGGTGATCGTCACTTTCTGGCCGCCGCGGATCTTCCCGAGATCTTTCTGGTAGACCGAAAGGTCGATCCACACCGTCGAAAGATCGGCGATGGTGAAAACCGGTTCGTCGGCCGCGATGGTCTCGCCGAGAGTGATGTGCTTCTCGATCACCGTGCCGTCAAAGGGCGCCGTCACCCGGTTCTCGGTAAAGTTGGCGTCGTGCCGGTCCGGCATGGCGTCGAGCTCCTCCTGGGAAAAGCCCAGCGCATGCAGCTTTTCCTCGGTCGCACGAAGCTCAATCCGAGCCTCCGCGAGGGAATTGCGTGCGTCCAGGTAGTCCTGCTCGGGCGAGATCTTCTGCTTCCACAGTCGCTCCTCGCGCTCGAAGAGGGCTTGGGCAAGGCCGAGTCGCTCGTGCGCCGCGAGAAAGGTCGCCTTCATGTCGGCCAGCTCCCGGCTTTGGAGAATCGCCATCAGCTCGCCGGCGTGAACGCGGTCGCCGAGGCTCTTGAAGACCGAGCGGACAACGCCGCCCACCCGTGGCGCGACGTGTGCGGCAGTGTCGCCGTTGACCCGGACCTCGCCCGGCAGCTCGATGGTGACGCCGATCGTACCCGGACCGGCGGTCTCGAGCTCGATGCCGAGGGCGCCGAGGTCATCCGTGTCGAAGCGAACCAGGCGCTCCTCTCCATACTCCTCGTGAGCATCGTGGGCCTGGGTTTCCGGCGTGACGGCGTCATCGCTGCCGCAGCCGCCGGAAATCAGCAAGAATGCGAGTGCCGGACCCACGGCCAGGCCTCGTAGCCGTAGGTGGGCTGAAGCCCACCCTACAATTCTGTGCAAATTGTGGGTCCGAAGTAGGGTGGGCCTTGGCCCACCTTCAGTTTTGCCGCTGGTGAGTTCGGGACGACAATTATGGGGGTTTTTCAAGAGACTCATTTGTCTTCTCCTCGCGCGGCATCTCCGGAGTTCATGATCGGGTTCAGCGGCCGGCCGACCAGGCGTTCGAGCTCGGCCCGCGCCAGGGCATACCTCTGGCGGCTTTCGAGATCCAGTAGGGTCGCCTCGAAGAGTGAGCGTTGCGCGTCGAGGACCTCAAGAAATCCGAACTTGCCTTCCCGGAAGCCGAGGGACATGGCCTCGAAGGCCTCGGTGCTCGCTGGCATGATCTCCAGTTCGTAGGACCGTGCCTCCTCGCCGGCGGCCCGCAGCCGCTCCAGGATCCTCGATAGACGGCCCTCGAGGTTGGCCCTTCTGGCGGCGACCTCGTGCCGGGTACGCTCGAGCTCGAACTCGGCGGCTCGCCGGGCGCCCTGGTTGCGGTCGAAGATCGGCAGCGGCATCGACACCCCGCCAACCCAGGCCCAACCGCCGGTCTCCTGGTAGTTCCGCGGCCCGAGAGTCAGCTTCAAATCCGGGACGCCGCGTGCCTTTTCGAGCTTGATCATCTGCTCCTGGCGATTCAGCTCCTCGGTCAGCCGTGCCATCTCAGGCGTTTGCAGGAGCATTTCATCGAGAGAGGCGCGAGGTGGTGGAGGGGAGGGTCGGGGTAGATCGCCGACGGCACGGCTGAACTGCGGGTCGCTCGAGCCCCAGGTCGTCGCCAGGCTCACCCTGGCGGCTGCCAGCGCCCGCTTCGCCTTGGCGACCTCGACAGCCGCCCGGGCGACAGCGGCGCGGGCACGAATCTCCTCGACCGGTGACACCTTGCCGGCCTCGACACGTGCGCGGACGGTGTTGCCGAAGCTCGTCGCGAGCTCGGCCAGCTCCACGGTCAGCCGCACTCGTTCCTGGGCCACGATGACGTTGTTAAAGGCGATGGTGGCCACAGCCGCGACATCGAGCCGGACGGCGTCGAGGTCACGGGTCGCGAGCGCCAGATCCGCCCCGGCGACTCCCTTTCGACCGGCGATCTTGCCGCCGAGGAGCAGCGGTTGGCTAAAGGCGAACGTGGTCTCGGTGGCGTCAAAACCTGAAAAGTCGCCGCTACCGCCGAAGTTTTCGAGCTCGAGACCGAACTCGGGGTTGGCGTAGAGACCGGCCTGGTCGAGCCGAGCCTCGGCTGCCGAGACACCGTTGGTGGCGGCTGCGAGGACCGGGCTCAGGTTCAGCGCGGCCGAGACGGCCCGCTCGAGACTGAGCTGGCCGGTCGGTTCCACAGCCGCCGCAGCGGAAAGCTGGTGAGAAATGCCGGCCAAGATCAGGGATATGATGATCGGTAGTCGTAGATTCATGTTCTGCCTCACAAATGGAATTCGGGTAGTACGTTGGGCGTCCCAGAGAGACGCGGTCGCCGAAATCAGGTTGTAAGGAAGATCAGGTCAGAAGGACGACCGAGGCTAGAAGCTCCAAGGTTGGGGAAGGAGAGATGCGCCCAACCCGATGTTTCGCCGTCGTGAAGGAACTGACGGGCGTGGGCACGGCGGCGAGCATGATGGGGGTCCCGCACATTGGGAGCGCGGCCTTCGCCGAGGCCTGGAGGCGCGACGGCGACGTGAGCTGGAGATCGACGCACGGACCGCACGCTGCGTCCCCCTGATCCGCATCGGAAGGCTCGAAGATCATGACGGGACTGACGGCGTTGACCTCGTCATCGCAGCAGGGGCTCGAAATACCCTCGACGGCGGCATGACCGTTGTCGGCGACGCAGAACACAGCCGCAGGTCCGGGGCTTGCCACGGCAAGCAGCCCGGCCAGGGTCAACAGCATCAAGCGGCGAAGGTGCATATTCTCCATCGAATCATCAAAAAGCGACAATGTCGCGAGGCCGTTCTACGCGACTGCCGTCAACAAGTCAACAAAAATTCGTCACGGCGGATTCCGGAGAGCCGTGAAAGAACGCTATCCCGCGCAGCAGGAGAGCTGTTTGATGTCCTTGGTGAAGGTCTGGGCGGCGAGCTTGATCCCCTCGACCATCGTGAGGTAGGGGAAGAGCTGGTCGGCGAGGTCAGTGATCGTGAGGTTCCCGCGCATGGCGAGACCCACGGGCTGGATGATCTCGCCACCCTCGGACGCCAGGACCTGGGCGCCCAGGAGCCGGCCCGAACCCTTCTCGGCCACCAGCTTGATGAAGCCGCGGGTGTCGAAGTTGGCGAGCGCCCGGGGGACGTTTTCGAGGGGTAGGGTGCGGCTCTCCACCTCGAGGCCCTGCGCGCGGGCGGCGGCCTCGGTGAGACCGACGGTGGCAACCTGTGGGTCCGTGAAGGCGACCGCCGGCATCATCCGCAGGTCGATCTCGGCGTCGCCGCCGGTCATGTTGATCGCGGCTCGGATTCCGGCCGCCGCGGCGACGTAGACGAACTGCGGCATGCTCGTGCAATCGCCGCCGGCGTAGATGTTCTCGGCCGACGTGCGGAGGTGGTCATCGACCTCGATGGCGCCGTTGGCGTTTGTCTCGACACCCGCGCGATCGAGTTTCAAACCGGCGGTATTGGGCTGGCGGCTGGCGGCCACCAGGAGGCGATCGGCCTCGACCACGCCGTTCTCGGTGTCGAGCCTGAAAACGCCATCGGCATGCTCGACACGCGTGGGAACGGTATGGAGCAGCACCCGGATGCCCTCGGCCTCGAAAGCTTCCTGAAGCCCCTCCCCAAGGGCGGGGTCTTCCTTGGACATGAAGGTCGATCGTGCGAGCACGGTGACCTCGGCGCCGAGCCGGCTGAAGGCCTGGGCGAGTTCGAGGGCGACGAAGGAGCCGCCGATGACGGCGAGACGTGCCGGCAGCTCCTCGGCGACCAGGGCCTCGGTCGAGGTCCAGTAGGGGGTGTCGGAGAGACCCGGGATCTCAGGTACGAACGGGCTCGCACCGGTGGCGATGAAGATGCGATCCGGGGTCAGGCGTTGTTCGGAGTTGTCGTTGGTGCGCACCACCAGGGTGCGGGCGTCTTCAAAGGAGGCGAAGCCACGCACGAGCTCGATATCCGGGTTGGTTTCGAGGATGCTCTCGTACTTGGCGTGACGCAGCTCGTCGACCAGCCCTTGCTGCTGGGCGACCATCGCCCGGCGGTCGATGACCGGGCGGGTCCGGCTGATGCCGTCGAACGCGTGGGCCGCCTGGGTGTGGGCTGCGTGCGCGCCGCGGAGGAAAACCTTGGACGGTACGCAACCAATATTGACGCAGGTGCCGCCGATGGTGCCGGCCTCGATCATCGTCACCCTGGCGCCTTCCTCGGCGGCGCGGATGGCGGCGGCGAATGCTCCGGAGCCGGAACCGATCACCGCCACGTGGAGGCCATCCCCGCCGTCACCGGTGGCGGCTGCGGGGGAATCATCCGCAATTTGGGCAGAGTACCCGGCGGCGGCCACCGCAGCGATCAGCTCCCCGACGGCGAGCTCCTCGGGGGCGTCAACCTCGGCAAGAGCGCGGTCATAGGAGACCGCGGCGGAGATCCCGGGAATCGCGTTCAAGGCCTTCTCGACGTGCTCTGCGCAGCTCGAACAGGTCATGCCGCTGATACGAAGTTCGTGCTTCATTGTTGATCCTTCCAAAGTTGCAGTAGAACCCGCCCACCCGGCTGGCAGCCGAGACGGCTGCCCCACAAGACGTCCGAGCACCTCGTCCCCGTGTGTGGCGCCCGTCCCGGCCACACCACAAGACGATCCGGAGCGTTTGTGGGGCAGGCCTCTCGCCTGCCGGGAGGGAGGGAGGCATTCCTAATTCCTAATTCCTAATTCCAGATTCACTCACCGACCTCGGCGGTGTACCCGATCTTCTCGATCGCGGCCACGATGTCGTCGGTCGAGACCTTGGTGGCGTCGTAGGTCACCGTGGCTCGTGCTTCCTTGTTGGAGGCGGTCACCTTCTCGACGCCGTCGAGCTTCTTGACGACCGTCTTGACGCTGGCCTCGCAGCCGCCGCAGGTCATGCCACCAACCTTGAAAACGGTGGTTGTGAGAGCGGACTGTGAGTCATCGGCGCCAACGGTCAGCGAGGCGGCGCCGATGACGGCAGCCACGACAACGGTGGCAAGAATGGCGAGGGTGTACGAACGTTTCATGACGATTCTCCGTTTCTCTGCCGGCTCAGAAAAGATAGCCGGCGTAGTACGGAAAGGTGGTGAGGGCGAGCGCGACGGCGGCGACGATCCACAGCACGATGCGCTGGCGGCGGCGGTTGGCAGGCACGGCGCAGGCCTGTCCCGGTTCGCATTTCTCGGGCCGGTAGGCGCGATAGAAGGCGAAGCCGAGGATGGCGATGGTCAGGATCAGGAAGTAGGGCCGCAAGGGCTCGAGCCTCGCCCCCAGAGCGGCCGAGCCGACCCCGGCAAAGGCCACCACCACCGGCAGGATGCAGCACAGTGAGGCGCCGAAGGCCGCAAACACCGCGCCGATGATTGTGAATACGTTCTTCTGTGCGTCTTCCATGGCGTGTTCTCCATAATCGATTGCCGGGGCGTGATATCCCCTGGGGGGGGATATGCCGGGGGCGGGTTCGTGGTTACGACCTCTTGAGCAGGACGGCGAGCGACCGGGTGACGCGTTCCAGCCGATCCTCCTCGGTGCCCTCCATGCAGGTCGTCATGCAGCCCTTGAGCTCGTGCTCGACGAGTACCGCGGCGAAGGCGTTGATCGCCGCCTTGACCGCCGCCACCTGGAGCAGGATCTCGTCGGCGCAGCGGTGCTCGAGGACCATGCCACGGATCGAGCGCACGTGCCCCTCGAGGCGGGCGAGACGGTTGGCGAGCGACATCTGGGCGTCGGTGTCGAGGTAGGCGGTCGCAGCGGCGCTCTCGGGTTGGATTGCAGTGATCATGCTCTTCTCCTCGCCCGTACTTATCCCCTCCGGGGGGATGGGTTACAGGTGGCTACCGGCGGACGACGTACTTCACGTTGCCGAGACTCTCGAAGTCGGAATCCTGCGTCCAGATGACGGCGTCCGACGCTTGCGCGGTCGCCAGGATGACAGCGTCCGCAAGAGGGAGCCGGTGACGGAGGCCCAGGGATGCAGCGGCCAGCGCAAGGTCCGTATCGAGGGGAATGACCTTTCCCTGTTGCATTGAAGTGGCCACCTGGAGGGCCTCGGCCTGAGACCGCTGTTGCAGGATCCTCTTGAAGACCTCGAGGATGCAGATCGGCGGCACGATGAGCGAGTCGATATTTTCCAGGGGCTCGGCGAAGAAGGAAGCATTCGGTCCCTCGGCCAGATACTCGAGCCATCCGCAGGAGTCGACGAGGTTCACACGCGGTCTCCGTCACGCACGACTCGGGTGTCGATCCCGACCAGAGATCCGCGGAGTTCTTCAGGCAAGCGCACCGGCACCAATTCGATCCGGCCCTCGAAGATCAGGACCTGCAACTTCTGTCCCGGTTCGATGGCCAACGCCTCGCGCACCGTCTTGGGAATGACTACCTGGTACTTGGGTGAAACGGTCACTATGCTCATGCCGACCTCCTCGATCGATCACTATTCTATCATACGAAAGCTCTATCGATATGTTTGTTATTGAGTGGAGACGAGTTACCGGCAGCGCGAGGCCGGCCCCACCGTGGCGTGGTCCGGGTGGGCGGCACCCGAATCGGCAGCCGCGCGCCAGACCTCGTTTGACACGTCTCGGAATGGGATCTATATTTCATCTGTTGGGATGAGCGTATGAGCAGTCGTCATAAGACCTCCGCGGTCCTCTTCGTGCTCCTGGCCCTCCCGGGTCTGGTGGTGGGGACGGGCTATGCGGCGTGTCTCCACGGAGACGCGGCGCCGGGGAACTGCTGCATGACGCCCACTGCCGACATTGACGACGGGTCCTCGTGCTGCTCGGACGACGAAGCGCGCCCACCCGCGAGGGAAACAACAGGCGATACGTGCGGCTGCTCGCACGCCCCGCAAGCGCCGGCCGATCTTGCCAAGGCGACGGCGCCCACCGATCCGAAGACCGCGGTTGCTGGCGTGCTTCCGGTCGCGATGACCGCCGCCCTGCCGCCGACCGAGAGGACGCGGCCCACATCGTCCCAGAGCGCGCCACCCGGCGGCGCTCACCCCCTCTTTATCCTCGACTGTGCCTACCTGATCTGATCCCTGTAATTCGTTGTGCGAATTACGGTTGGGGAGAACTGTCTCTCCACGAATTGAAAGGGATCAGAGATGCAGAAAATACGAACTATCGGCCTTGCCGTGGGTATTGCGCTTTTCCTCGCGCCAAGCTCGGGCGTGGTTTTCGGACAGGACGAGGCGGTCGACTTGTCGTCGAGCCGGGACGCTGCGGAATCGAGTGGGGCGCCCGTACCGAGTGCGGTGATTGCCGCATCGGTCGACGACCCCAAGCTTCACCTGCTCCTCGAGGAGGTTCTCGAGCGCAACCCGGAGGTGGCGACGGTCGCGGCCGAGTCGCAGGCGGCGGCGCAACGGACGCTGCAGGAGAAGGCCCTGCCGGATCCGGTGGTGTCGCTCACCGCCTGGGTGCTGCCGCCGCAGACCCGCGTTGGCCCGCAGCTCGCGTCGGTTGGTCTGTCGCAGCGCTTCCCGTGGTTCGGCAAACTTTCGTTGAAGGAGGAGGCGGCACTGGCGGGAGCCGCGGCCGCCGAGGCACGGGTCGAGGTCAGCCGCCTGAAGGTTGTTGTCGAGGTGCGCCGTCTCGCCTACGAGCTTACTTTCCTTGCCGCCGAGCAGCATGAGGTCGAAGCCGACCGGGCGACCCTCTCCCACTACGAGGAGCTCGCTCGTGCCCGCTATGCATCCGGTGTCGGCATCGGCCAGGGCGTGGTCAAGATCCAGGCTGAGATCACCGGCGACGATGCGCGCCTCCTCGAAATCGCGACCCGACGCAGCGCGCTGTCGGCTCGGCTCAACGCCCTACGCGACCGACCGCAGGGCACGCCGATCCCGGCCATTACGATTCCGACCGCGACCGCGCCGGACCTCGATCCCGCCGAGCTGCGCGCAGAGGCCCTGCGACGACGGCCGGAGCTCGTCGAGGCCGATGCTCTCATCGTGCGCGCCGAGCGGCTCGGCGATTCCGCCGCCAAGGGACACTCGCCGGATTTCACCGCCGGCATCAAGTACGCGTACGTCGCCAAGCGCCGCGACCAGGCAGGCAAGGACTTCCCGCCCGAGGACAACGGCCAGGATGTGTTGGGCCTCTTCGCCGCCGTCAACCTCCCGATCCACGGCAAGAGCATCGACGCCGGGGTCGAGGAGGCGGCGCAGCGGCGGCTTGCCGCCGAGGAGCACCGGCGGGTGGTGACGAGTGGGATTGAAGGCGAACTCGGCGATCTGACGAGCCGCCTTGATCTGACCTGGGATCGGATCCGCCTTTTTGAGGATGTGTTGATCCATCAGGCCGCCGAGAGCTTGCGGTCGGCCGAGTCCGCCTATGCCACCGGCACGTACAACGCCCTCGATTTGCTCGATGCCGAACGGGTCCTCCTCGGGGTCCGGGTGGCCACCGAGCGCGCCCGGACCGATTATGCCGTCGCGGCGGCCGAGCTCGAAGGCGTGGTGGCCTTGCCGCTTGCAAGCCTTCCAAGGGAGACAGACCAATGATCACGAACGATACCAAACTGAACACTCGGGCGGGTAGTGCGGTCGTGCGCGCCATCCTCTGGGCCCTTGCCGGCGCGCTGGTGATGCTGTTTCTGGTGATGGATCCGCTGGGTGTGAGCCCGGTGGATGGATGGTTGGGAATGGAGAGAACGTCGGAGATCGGGCACGGAGACGGGATCCGGCTTCGCCCCGGGGGCTACGCCGGGACAAGCGGGCACGAAGACGGTTTATGGACATGTGGGATGCACCCACAGGTGCTCGAAGAGGAGCCCGGCCAGTGCCCGATCTGCGGCATGAATCTGGTGCCGCTGCGCCAGGACGAAGGAGAGGGAGATGGAGACGGGCACGGGCACGGTTTGTGGACGTGTCCGATGCACCCGGAGGTTCTCGAGGAGGAACCGGGGTCGTGCCCCATCTGTGGGATGGATCTGGTGGAGGTGAAGGAAGACGTCGCGAACGGGGAGAGAGAGATCCTCTTCTACCGCAACCCGATGGATCCCACGATCACCTCACCGGTGCCTCGCAAGGACAACATGGGGATGGACTACGTCCCGGTCTACGCCGACGAGGCACACTCCGCGGCGACGGACGGCGCGGTGGTCACCATCAACCCCGCGGTGCAGCAGAATATGAACGTGATCACCGAGCGCGTTACGCGGCGCGATATCAGCCACCGCATCCGCACCGTCGGTTACCTCGACTACGACCAGGAAAAGATGGTCTCGGTGACCACCAAGTTTCCGGGCTTCATCGAGAAGACCTACGTCAACTACATCGGCCAACCCGTGAGAAAGGGCGAGCCGCTCTTCGAAATCTACGCCCCTGAGCTGGTGCAGACCGAGCAGGAGCTGCTGTCGGCGGTGCGCTACGCGACCAGCCTCGGTGCCGCACCGGAGGAGACCAGGCGGCGTGCCGAGGCGTTGCTCGAGGCGGCACGGCAGCGCCTCTCATACTGGGATATCGCGCCAGAACAGGTGCAGAGGCTCGAGACAACCGGCGAGGTCTTCCGCACCCTGCAGGTGGTCGCACCTGCGAGCGGCGTGGTCATGAAACGGATGCCCGGTCTCGAGGGCATGGCCGTGCGCCCCGGCATGGAGCTCCTCCACCTCGCCGATCTCTCCGATCTCTGGCTCACGGTGGAGATCTTCGAGGACCAGCTGCCGTGGCTCGATGTCGGCAGCACCGCGATGATCACCATGACCTACTTCCCGGGCGAGACCTTCCACGGGCGCGTTCGTTACATCGAACCTGAGGTTGCGCAAAAAACCCGCACCATCCAGCTCACGCTCGAGGTTCCCAACCGTGGCAGCCGCCTGCGGGTCGGGATGTACGCCACCGTGGTTTTCGAGCCGGTGGCGGCGAAGGACGCCATCGCCGTGCCGTCGCAGGCGGTGCTACGCACTGGCGAGCGCAACGTGGTGATTGTTGCCCTCGGCGAGGGACGCTTCGCCCCCCGCGAGGTGCTGCTGGGACCGCAGGGCGAAGGTTTCGTCCAGATCCTCGAAGGCCTGTCGGACGGCGACGAGATCGTCACCTCAGCCCAATTCCTCATCGACTCAGAGTCCA
>JAOZUP010000062.1 GCA_029938595.1 Thermoanaerobaculales bacterium
CAGCAGAAAGCTGGTGAGAAATGCGGGCTCAGGCCGTCCGGCCATCCCGACCGAGCGGAAGGAGGAAAACGCGGCCAGAGGTCCGGAATCGGCGCGATCACACACAAGGTGGGGGGGGGCGTCGTTCGGTAGGGGGTAGCCCGCCGGCGCGCCGCAGGCGCGCAGCGTTGGAGGATGGCGGGACCGAGGAACACTTGTGTTCCGAGGGCACGCCTTCCGAGAACGCGTGGCCGCGGTCGCAGACCGCGGACGGCGGGCGGGCACGAAGACGGAAACGGGTTTAGAATCTCACTCCGATCCAGAAGTTGCTTTCGAAACCTGTCAGGGCCTCGTCGAAGTTCCAGATCTTCGCCCAATCAAAGTGCATGGGCATACCTAAGAGCATAATATCGATCCCAAATCCGTAGGACGACACGCCATCCACCAGGATCCCGTCCTCGACGAAGGAGAAACCCGGCTCGCCGAACATGTTGAACTTGTCTCCATTACTATTCTCCCACCAGGCCGCGCCGACGTCGAAGAAGATGCGCCCGCGGATTCCACCGATCCTCATGAACGCCAGATCCATCCGATCAACGAGGGGGAAGCGCCACTCCGCATTGATGAACCACGTCCGGTTTCCGCTCAGCGAGCGTGTCGGATAGCCGCGCATGGTGTCGAGACCGCCAAATGAGTAGATCCAGGGCTGGTTGCCCTCCGCAAACCCGAACCATCCGCGAAACGCCAGCTCGTTGCGCTGGGACAGAGGGACATATGCCCGTGCGTCGAACTCTACATTCTGGGTCAGTGTGCCACCGTCGTCCATATCGTATGCGTAATAGTAGCGGGCTTCCCAGCGAGCGCCGTTATGCGGGCCCCAGGGCTTCCAGAATGTCGTGTCGCCGGTTGCCCCGAGACCCACGTAGGGGCTCTGGCTGTCGTTCTTGATAAACCCGACATCGCCGTTTTCGTCGATGAAGGGCTGGTTGTAACTGCGCGTGAGGTAACCGCCCCTGGCCGACAGCCGGTAGTAGGTAGACAAAGGGTATCGAACGGTGAACTCTGCCGCCGTGAATTGGTAGGCCTGCTCCTTGTCAGTCACCCTGTAGCTGGTCGGATCAAAACCGGTGATGTAAAAGGTCCGCGAGTCGTACACAGTGACACCCCACTGTAGGCGCGGTTCGAGGTTGAAGTAGCTGAGCTGGAAGTTGGAGAAGGTGTCGATGGTGTCCAGGAGGATGGTGAAACGGCGGTCGCCATACTGGTCGGCGAGAGTGATGTATGCCTGGCCGAGGATGTTGCTGGTGGTGTCGACGCCGATCGCCCCACCCGCATCTTCGAGAAAGAACTTGCGGCGCTTGACCTTCTTGCCATCTTCCGGATCCACCGCAATGCTGACCGCCGGCACGAAGGGCTCGAGTTTGACCTCTTCCGACGGAGGTTCCGAGATACCCTTGTCCTCCCCCTGGTTGGCATCGGCGCCGTACAGACCCCAGATCCCGTTGGAATACGCCTGAAAACCGACCCGTTCGCCCTCGAGAGTTTTCGCCGCGACGGGGTTGATGGCGGCGCCGATGATGTAGGTGAGACGCGTGAGCTCGCGGGTGTCGAGATCGAGCCGGTAGAGGTCGAACACTCCGTCCTCTCGGTCCGAAGCGAAGTACAGTCGTTCACCGTCGGGCGAGAATGCAGCGCCTTCATCCTCTCCCGGCCCGAAGGTAAGCTGCTCTCGCTTCGAGGGATCTGAGAAATCGAGGCCGACCAGCTTTCCGGCCCCACCCCTCGTCGATGTGTAGACCATCTTCGTCCCATCGGGGGAAAACGTGGGTGCCGCATCGTACGCAGGGTCGTCGGTAAAATTCGAGACCTCGCCCGTTTCTATGTCGAGCAGGAAAATATCGTACTGCTCGTTCGATACGCCGTGGAAGGCAACGTAACGACCGTCCGGCGAAAAAGCCGGCTGCGCCGCCTGGTCGACCGGCAGCTCGATATTGTACTTCCGGGCGATACCTCCCTTGCGGACATTCAGCAATAGCAGAGATCTCGTCCTCTCGGTTCGCGCGAACACGGCAACGTAATTGCCATCCGGAGAAAAGGCGAGATCACGACCCTCCGAGGGCCCGACCGTGAGTCCCTGCGCCACGAGATACTGGTACTTGGTGGTCAGACCCTTGGTGAGGTTCTTGTAGAGCATTCGATCAGGAAGCCCGAAGATCGCCACGTCGACATCCTGCTTGTACGTGGTAAAGGCTGCCACCAAGTCCCCTGACGGCGAGATGGCCGGCGAAGTTTGGTTTGAATTCAAAAAACCGGGTACCCGAAACTTACGCCCGAACTCGCCCGGAACACCGCGATCGCCGTACGGCTGGTACTTTCGGCGAAGCCAGGTGCGGAAGGCGGCGTCGAATTCCTCAGGGTCCAGGTTGAGGACCTTGTCCAGCGGTCGCCCGACATTGCCACCGAAGTTGCCGCGCATGGAGAAGACAAAATCGCGGACCACGTCCTCACCCCACTCCTCCTCGATGTACTCGAAAACCTTGTGGCCGAAGCGATAGGCAAGGAATCCTCGGGGAGGTCGCATGATCGACGGCACCTGATCGGACAGGGCCGCGTCGCGCATGTACATTTCGTCTCGCGAGTCCTCGTCGTCGCCAAAGTAGGACGCCATACCTTCCATGAACCACAGCGGTGGCCGTGCGTAGATGGCCCGACCCCGGCTCCCGCCAAAGAAGATCTCATATTGAAAGATGTGGGTGAGCTCGTGCTGGATGAGGGCCTGCAACTCTCGATCCGGGAGATCGACCGGTAGCACCATGCGGTTACGGACCGGCGTCGCAAACGCGCCGACGCCCTCGGGAATGAAACCCACTATGATATTCGTCTGTTCGAACTCGGCGTGGGTTGCGTAACAGATCATTGGCACCGGCTTGAGGATTTGGAAGTTGAGCTTGCGGGCGATATCGTCATACGCGCTCTCGGCATACGACGCGATCTTCTCCAGGGATGGCTCGACCCGGTCGTAATATGAGATCCGGAAGTGCGGCGTGTCGTAGGTGTACCACTCGAACTTGTCCCACCGCACCTTGTTCTTACCACCAATGTATGGGTTGTACGGGTTTAGCTGGGCGGCAACCGGCAGAGCGACGAACAGCAAGGTCAAGAGCGCTATCGCCACGTGCTGAGACTGGCGAATCGGGATCCATGTCCTCATTCTTATCCTCCGTATGGGGTCACGCGGTCTCAATTGGTGAAGAGTGCGCGTTTGACCTGCACGACCCGCGGCACGAAAATCCCGACGAGCCGATTCTGGAGCGTGTACAGGTCGGTGAACATGTCGGTGTGCTCCTCGAGCTTGCGTTCATCCTTCGGCATGAAGTCGGTGATCTGCTCCTGGTGAATGATGGCGCGGGTCTTGCCATCGATAACGACAAGCAAGATGTCGTAGCTGAAACCCGTCTCCTCGACCAGGACCTGCCGGAAGTACGTCTTGCCGTCCTGCGGAGAGATGTACTCTTCCGTCGTGTAGCCGGCACGATCGAGCACCTTGACATCGATCGATGCCGCAATGATCAGGTCGGCGTTGGTCTCTTCGTTGATCGCCGTCCAGAATTCCGGCTGCTGGGCAAGGACCGCGAGATTGTTCGTCGGGGGCTGTAGATCGTCCATCTCGGGAAGGAGTCGAAGCTCGGCATCCCTGCGCAGGATCTTCCGCAGGAAGATCTCGAAATCGCGTGCGGCGGTAAGATCCACTGACTGCACGTCCTCGCCCTCGCGGGGCTCGATCATGATCGGACCGACAAAGACCGTTTCGGTCCCGTCGATTGCGAGCTCGGGTTTCAAATGCAACTCTATTCGAACCTCACGAGCGCCGGCACTGCAGATGCCAGCCACAGCCAAGATCACGACGAGCAGCTCAGCTATTGTCTTGCGCATCGTCCGCCCCCTCCCCGCCGGGACCCAGATCCCCGCTCTCTTCCGGCGGTGCAATGTAACTCGAATAGAACTCCTGGAACCGCATGTAGTTCCGTCGCAGTGCATCGTTATTCGGCGCGATGGTCAGACCCTCCTGGTAGGTCAGAAGTGCCTGTTCGTACAACCCATTCGCCTCCTGGGCCACCGCGATGTTGTTGAGGATTCGCGGTTGATCCGGCGTCAGCTCATTGGCGTGCTCGAACCGCGCCAGCGCCTCCTGCCAGTAACCGCGTCGCGCGGTCTTATAGCCCCACTCCATGTCCGCCGCCGCCTCCTTGGCCGCAGGACTCCCTGCCACAACAGCACCGGTGACAAGCATCGCCAACGTCACCAGCGTCGCCACCGTCCATTTGGACTTTCGTTCATTTCGCACGGGACTGCACCTCCTGAGTTCCGACCAGCTCCATTCAGCCACCGACCGGATAGTATCCAGTAATCGTACGGACCTTGACCTTTTTGCGATCCACCTCGACCTTGATTTTGCGAAGCTCGTCGGGTGGCCTCTCCGATTTCGAGGTAAAGGCGATCAGGTACTGCGTTCTGAGCTCACGGTTGATCTCGTCGTAAATGGAGCCAAGCTCCGATTTCTCAGAGACGAAGAACGCTCGCCCACCGGTCACGCTGGCCAACTTGCTGATCTGCCACCGCGTGGTGATCTTGGTCGTCGAAATGTCGATGCCGATGACGTATACGGTCACGCCCATCCGCTGGGCATAGCCGAGCGCGTCGCTGAACTCGTTTTCGGACGCGGTGTCATCGCCATCGGACAGCACGATCATCGCGCGTCTTCCAGTGACCCCGGAGAACTGAAACAGACCCATGATCACCGCGTCGTATAACGCCGTCGCACGATCGGCGTACAGGGCGAGGAGGGCGTTTTCGATGATATTGAAGTTGGCCGTGAAACCGGCGATGATATCCGGCCGATCCGAGAAGGTCTCGATGAAGGCGCGATCTCGTGGACGCAGGAGGTCGCGCAAGAATCCCATCACCACGCGCTGCACCGTCGGCAACGTGTCCGTCATCGAGCCCGAGGTGTCGATCACGATCCCCATTCGCACCGGAAGATCCCGGTGCAGGGAAAAGTGCGAGATTGTCTGCTCGACCTTGTCCTCGTACACCGTAAAGTCCTCCATCGTCAAGTCCGTTACCGGATCTCCGTGGCTGTCGAGGACGGTGACCGGAAGCTCGATCGCGGTGACTTTGACCACGGTGCCGAACTGCGGCGAATTAACAAATTGGATGTCCTCCGCCTGCGAACCGTCGCCTAGAGTAGCGAGCGCCCTCACATATCCGAATTGCTCGGCGGCGTTCAAGACCACCGACGCCTCATAGGGGGGCTCATGGATCGTCGTGAGAGGTTCGTCATTCCAGAACAACTCGAGGCTTTCGAGCTCGCCGTCCGACGGAATGTTGAGCTCGGCGGCCACACGAATCCTGTCGCCTTCGGTGTCGGATTCGGAGATCGGTTTCAGACGCACATAAAATCGTTCTCGACCCACGTTCAGGGTGTAGCCGTCGCGGGCGATCTCCTTGCCCGATGCATCGAATCCTACGACCATGACAGCGGTCAGCTTTGGCAGCGGACCGATATTCAGGTCGATGTCGAACGGCGGCCGGTTTTTTGTCAGAACCGCATCGTTGTCGATGAAGAAGGTCACCTTCGCAACCTCAGGACGAGCCAGGGCATTGAAGCGGACGATTCCGCTAACGGCATCGCCCTCGGGGCCCACGAGGCGAAGCGTTGGCTGTTCCTCTTCCTCCTCGGGCTCGGCCGGGACCTCATTGGCGGCTCCGATGAGCATTCCGGTTCCATACTCATCTGCGAAATCCCCGTGCTCGTCGTCGGCTTCAGCCGCCGCCAATGACGGATCTACATCAAAATCGTACACCTCGATCGCGGCGTGCTTGGAGTGGACATCCTCCACCTTGAGGCGGAGCTGGTATCTTCCGGGGCGGACGAGCCGATCCAAGAGCAAACCCACCTTGTCTCCGGCATGGGGCACGGAATAGAGGTAGCGGAACTTGTCGACCATCACCTCTTCGCGGCTCGTGATTTCTCCGACCACGTCGAGCTGAACGACATCGATATCCCCCACGGGCGTCGTTCCGAGTCCATCCACGTCCACCTCGACAGCGAACCCAACCTGAACCAGCCCCCCTCGCGCGGCGCGTTCGTTGTTGGTTATCGAGAAACCGAGCGGTTCGGCATCCTCATCGAGCAACGCGGAAAACTCCATGAAACGGTGGGAAGTGGATTCCAGCCTCCCACCGCCGCCATAGACTTCCGGAAAGTGGTACATAGCCCTCAAGTACCTGGCGTCCCGGCTCCACGCCGCGGCCGCGGCGAGGAGCCGCATGGTGACATCACCATTCGGGCAGCGGAAAGTCGGATCGTCGAATCGACCCCCCATCGCGGAACCGGCTCCCACCTGAGCGCCGAAAGGCTTCAGACGTTGGTATCCGTCCATTGACGTCCAAATTTGCCAATGACCATGGAGGTCCCGTTCATAAAAGAGCACCACCACGTCCTCGCCGATCCCCTCAATGTAGGGCCACACCCAGAAATCCATGGGCACGAAGTACGAATGGCATCGCGGATCGTGGCGAAAGGTCGGAGGGCCGTGGATGAGGAAGATCCGAGCACGATCCTCGACCGTATTACCGAACTCGAGGCGAGCGAGTTCGACCCGCTCCTCGTAAATCCCCCGAAATGCGCTGCCGAGACCCGACTGCCGACCCCACAGAATCCACAGACGCTCGGCAAACGACTTGCGCTGGGCATCGGTCTCCAATGCAAGAAAGGCCTGCCGCTGCTCCTTGGTAATCAAGGGGTAAACCTCTTCGTCCAGCCAGATGCGCCAACGAAGGGGCACCTGCTGCAAGAGCTGGATCTGCTGTTCCTTCTTGCTCACCTTCTGTTTCTTATTGCTGCCGCCGGCCGCTCCCGAAGGGCTGAAGAGCACGAAGCACAGCACACACACCAGGAACCGAGAGGGAATTTCCCGCCACCTTTTTCCGGGCTCTCCGTTCATGTCGGTTTTCACCTCAATAGAGTAGCGTGGAAAATTCCACAATCCAGCGGGTACGAACAGAAATCCGCATCGCCCGATGTCTCGAAACGAGGGCCGTTATCGCTCCCAAATATGCATCTGCGAAACTCCTGGTTACCTTTCGTCACTGAAGGAAGTACGGACACGGTGGCGGGGGGTTGCTCGCGCCCCACGGGCGCGGGGTTCGAATTAGGAATTAGGAATTAGGAATTAGGAATGCCGCCCATCCATCTCCATGGAATTTCGGATTTCGGATTTCGGATTTCGGATTTGCCGTCCCTCTGCTTGAATCCTCCGCCGGGAAGCCACAGTCGGCGTGGCGCTGTTGCGCTCACCGGAGGTGCCATTTTTGACATTGTTTGAGCCCTGATCCTCCTTTTCGGCAGGGGGCTGCGGGCAAACAATGTCGAAGGTGGCTCCTCTCGTGGCAGCGCCTCTCCGGAGCACAAGCGCGGACGCGCGTACGGAAACGGGCAGAGCCGCGGTCGAAGACCGTGGCCGGCGAGCGGGCACGGACACTGGCTTCAGGTCTGTAGGACGCCTACCTTGAAGTCGGCGATTTTCGGTTGGTGGGCTGCTGCGGCAATGGAGCGGGCAAGCACCTGGCGGGTGAGGCGCGGATCGATGATCTCGTCCACCCAGAGCCTCGCGGCTGCATAACGAGGATCGGTCGCCGCATCGTACCGGGCCTGGATCTCGCCCAGCAGTTTCATCCTCTCATCTTCGGAAACCTCATCGCCACGATTCTTGAGTTGGATGGCGAGCAGCGTTTCCGACGCCTGTTGCCCACCCATCACCGCAATCGAAGCCGACGGCCAGGCATAGAAGAAACGCGCACCGTACGCCCGGCCGCACATCGCGTAGTTGCCGGCGCCGAAGGAGTTTCCGATGAAAACCGTGAACTTGGGCACCACCGAGTTTGCAACCACGTTGACCATCTTGGCACCGTCCTTGATGATCCCCTCACGTTCGGATTTTGAACCAACCATGAAACCGGTGACATCCTGCAGGAAAACGATGGGCATCCCTTTCTGGTTCATCAACTCGACAAACCGCGCGCCCTTGTCGGCGGCATCCGAGTAAATCACTCCGCCGATCTGCATTTCGCGATCGGCTTCGGAGAGGCCGCGCTGCCGGTGCACGACCTGGCGCTGGTTGGCGAGGACACCGACTGCCCAGCCGTCAATGCGCCCCGTACCACAAATCAGCGTGCGACCGTAGGTCGCCTTGTACTCGGTGAACTCGGACCCGTCGAGAATGGTCGCCAACACGTCGCGCATGTCATAGGGGCGCGTTCGATCCACCGGCAACAGACCGAGGACATCCTCGGGATCAGCGCTGGGGAGCCTGGATTCAATGCGATCAAACGGCGCGGTTGGAGAAGCGGCGAGCTCGCCGATTCGGGTTCGGATGTGGTCAATGGCGGCGGCATCATCCGGAAAGCGATCGTCCACGACTCCCGAGATATCGACCTGCACCTCGGCCCCGCCAAGCGCCTGGCTATCCGTTCGCTCCCCGATGGCAGCCTGCACCAGGTGCGTCCCGGCCAGGAAAATCGTACCGTTGCCCTCTACGATCAGCGCCTCATCGGACATGATGGGCAGATAGGCGCCTCCCGCAACGCAGGAACCAAGGATGGCCGCGATCTGATAGATGCCTTCGGCCGACAGACGCGCGTTGTTGTAGAACACCCGGCCGAAGTGGTCGCGGTCCGGGAAAATTTCCTCCTGCATGGGCAGAAAGACCCCCGCCGAATCCACCAGATAGATCAGCGGCAAGCGATTTTCCATCGCGATCTCCTGCGCGCGGAGAATCTTCTTGCAGGTCAGCGGGAACCAGGCACCGGCCTTGACGGTCGCATCGTTGGCCACGACCACGCACTCGCGACCGCTCACGGTTCCGAGCCCTACCACGACTCCAGCCGCCGGGGCGCCGCCCCACTCCTCGTATTGCCCCCACGCCGCAAACGCGCCCAGTTCCAGCAGCTCGGTACCGTCGTCGATGAGCGCTTCCACCCGCTCGCGAGCCAGCAGCTTGCCCTTCTGTTTCTGCTTCGCCGTGGCGCCCTCGCCACCGCCCTCGGCGATCACGCGCCGCTGGGCCTCGAGGATCCGCAACTCGTTTCTCCAGTGATCACGGTTGGTCTCGAACATGACATCACGACGCGGTTTGCGATCGAGGACCTTGGGCATGAGGGCACTCCTTGCACGAGACATTGTAGCTGGCCCAAGGAATTTCGGATTTCGAATTTCGGAATGGCCACCCATCCCCGGGTTGAACCACAGAGACACAGAGGCACAGAGAAGACACGGAACCGACGCGCCCCCGGCGTGTCGGTCGGTGGGAAGCCTGACTGCGACGGACGCTTGCGTCCAGAGCTGACGGGTTTCCCACCGGCAGGCGGCGATCGTCAGATCGCCGACAGTTCGGCCGTCAATCTCCGGCACCGCTGCATCACGTCGGTGAGAACATCTGCGTTTATCTGCGTCATCTGCGGTTTCTCCTTTGCGTGGGTGGCCTTTGTGCCTTTGTGTCTTCGTGTTTGCGACGTGCGCGGGCGTCTCTGCGGCTCCGGGTCACCACGTTTTCTTCTCTCTGTGTTCCTTCTCTGTGTCTCTGTGCCTCTGTGGTTCAACAGGTGGGCGGGCGGCGGCGGAAGGGGCGATGGTTGCTCTGTTAAACTCGCGGTCTCGATTGGAGTTCTATGGCCAAGATCAAGGTCCGCAGGATCAACCGTGAGGAGTTGCCCGGCGCCGCCATCTTGCGCGACGCGGTGGCGGCGGACCTTGCGGCCTTCCCGTCGAACCGCGGGATTCTCGATCTCGACATGGACATCGACCCCAACCTGCGCCACCTCCTGGCCCACGATCCCGACGGCTTCTTCACCGCCTACCAGGGCGAGGAGACCCTTGGGTTCGCCGCTGCGCAAGTCCGATCGAGGCAGTGGATTCTTTCCGAGCTTTGGGTCCTCCCCCAACACCAGGGCCACGGCGCGGGAGACGCTCTGTTGTCACGAGTACTGGCCTACGGCGAGAGGTCCGGAGCACGCGAGTTCCTCGCCATCGTCCCGACCGAACCAGGCATCCAGGCGACGCTGTTCGGGCACGGATTCGAACCGCTGACGCCGGTCTACCTGTTCAGCATGTCCGACGAGGTGGCTGCACGGCTGGCGTCCACGCTGATCCGATTGCTTCCCGGGAAAGACGTTACCAACGATCTCCTCAGTCTTCGCGGCCAGGCCGACCTCGACCGCATCGATCGGGTCACTCGAAATATCACCCGCGATGCCGACCACCAGTTCTGGCTCAAGGAAAGGCAACTCCGGGCAGCCTTCGTACGCCAGGGAGAACGAATCGCAGCATACGCGTACGGCGGCCGGGACCAGGTCGGGCCCGTGGCCGGAAGCACCCAGGAGGCCGCCATTTCAGCCCTCGGGTGGGGGATCACGGCGGCAATCGATGCCGGACCATCCGGGGACCTCGAGCTGCGGGTACCGGCGCACTTCAGACCCGCCGTCGAGGTTCTCCTCGATTCCGGCGCACAACTGCGGGCGACGCTCCTGCTCTACGGAAAGGGACTCTCCCTGTCCTTCGACCGCTGCACCTTCGGCCCAATCTGCCTGCCATGAACCGTGGGGACAGAGGTGGAAAGCACTATCGGGTGCAGTACGAGGAGGAGCTCAACCCACAACAGCTCGAGGTGGTCATGCACCCCGGTGGGCCAATGCTGGCTCTTGCCGGCGCCGGCACTGGCAAGACACGAACCCTGGTCTACCGAACCTGCCGGCTGATTGAAGACGGGATGCCGCCCTCCCGTATCATGCTCCTCACGTTCACCAACAAAGCGGCGCGGGAGATGATGAGCCGCGTCGACGACCTGGTGGAACGCGGGACATCGAGGGTTACCGGCGGTACGTTCCACTCGGCCGGCCATCGCATCCTCCGGCGTTACGCCGAAATGCTCGGCTACTCCCCCCGCTTCTCCATTCTCGACCGCGAGGATTCGACCGAGCTCATGGGCGCGGCGCTTGCCGACGTCAGTCCAGAGGTGCCGAGCCGGCGGATGCCGAGACCGCGCCTGCTGGTCAATCTTTACAGCTTCGTCATCAACACCGGCAACGACCTCGAACAGGTGCTCACCGATCGCGCGCCGCAGTTCATCGATCAGGGTGAGGTTGTCGCTGCCGTCTTCAAGCGCTACCTCGAGCGCAAGCGCAAAGCCGACCTCATGGACTTCGACGATCTGCTGCTGAACTGGCTGCTCCTCCTGACTCGTTTTCCTCGCGCGCGCCAAGCGCTGAGGGAGCAGTTCAGCCACATTCTGGTCGACGAGTACCAGGACACGAACCGGCTGCAGGCGGACATCGTCGATGCCATGCTCGGCTCCGCCCGAAACGTGATGGTGGTCGGTGATGACGCTCAGTCAATTTACGCTTTTCGGGGAGCGGACTTCGAGAACATCCTCGGTTTTCCTCAACGCCATCCGGATTGCGCGGTGTTTCGGCTCGAGACGAACTACAGGTCATTTCCGCCCATCCTCGAGCTTGCCAACGCGTCCATCGAAAACAACGCCAAACAGTTCAAGAAATCACTGCGTCCGGTCCGTACGGGCGGCGGACTGCCACAGGAGGTGGCGGTCCCGACGCCCGAGGTCCAGGCGGCGCACGTCTCGGATGAGCTGCTGGCTCTCCGCGAGGAGGGTTTCGAGTTCGAGGACATGGCGGTGCTCTATCGCAACCACGCCCACTCCCTCGAACTCCAGGTAGAGCTTGCTCGGCGCAACATCCCATTTCGCATCCGTTCCGGTCTGCGCTTCTTCGAGCACCGCCACGTCAAGGATGTACTCGCCCACCTCCGGTTCATCGACAACCCGCGTGACGAGATCGCCTTTGCCCGCATCACCAAGCTCCGAGACGGCTTTGGGCCCCGTTTGGCGGCTCGGGTGTGGGAACGGCTCGGCGGCGCCGACGGACTCCGTCGCCTCCTGGACCTCGATCCCGGAACACTCGACCTCCCGCGCGCCCCGCTCGTATCCCTTTCTGAGTTGAAAGAGCTGGCGACGCAGCTCGCCTCGCCTGAGCAGCTCGGCCGGCCCGGGGAGTCAATCCGCACGGTTGTGGATTCGTTTTACAGACAGTGGGTACGTTCCCACCTAGAGAACGCCGGCTCCCGTCTCGAGGACCTCGAGCAGCTCGCCCTATTCGCGGATGGCTATCCCGATGTCAACGCCTTCCTTGCCGAGGTCAGCCTCTTCAACGACCTTTCCGGTGAGGACGCCGTCGCCGGCCCGCCAGACGAGATGCTCACCCTGTCCACCGTCCACCAGGCAAAGGGCATCGAGTGGCGGGCGGTCTTCGTCATCTGGCTCGCAGAGGGTCGTTTCCCGAGCTTCAGGGCGGACGACGAAGAGGAGGAACGGCGGTTGTTCTACGTCGCCGTGACCAGGGCCCGAGACAGGCTCTTCCTCGTGCGCCCCGAGATAGCGCGCGACCGCTACCGCATCGACACGATCGTCGAGTCGTCACGGTTCCTCCAGGAGCTGCCCTCCGAGGTCCGAGAGCTGGTCGCCATCGCGGAGGACCACGAGCCCGACGGGTTCGACGCCCTACCGGAGGGCGGACGCTACCGATTGCCCGCCTTTGTCGACGAAGCGAACCACGACGACGACATTAATTGAACCTGTGCCATGTAGAAGGTCTTGACATAAGAACGACTATGAATTAGAATATTCTTGAATGGTTATGTAGTTGAATATAGACCAACCACCAACCGGTGATCCGCGGATCACCGGAAAAGGAGACTCACATGGCAGTCACGCAACTAACACAAACGAACCTCGACGACACCATCAACAACAATGACATAGTGCTCATCGACTTCTGGGCCCCCTGGTGCGGACCGTGCCAGACCTTCAAGCCGATCTTCGAAAAGGCCTCGGAAAAGCACGAGGACGCGGTATTCGCCTCGTGCAACACCGAGGAACAATCAGAGCTGGCCGCGATGTTCCAGATCCAGTCCATCCCGACACTGGTTGTGTTCCGTGAGGGTATCGGCATCTTCGGCCAACCCGGGATGCTGCCTTCGGAGGCCCTCGACGACCTCATGGACAAGGTGCGGGAGCTCGACATGGAAGAGGTGCGCGCCGAGGTCGAAAAGCAGCAGGCGGCCGAAGCCCCCGCCGACGCGTAAAGAAAACCCAATCTTGACCCTCAACGCCGGGTGGCCCACGCCGCCCGGCGTTCCGCCTTTTTCCCGCGCGTATTTCACCGGGATCGCGCGAGGCTGATGTTATAGTCCCGTCCCGGACGGATCATGCCAGAGATCACCACAGATACCGGCGAAACGAGACTCGACACTTACGTCGGGTTGTTGGCGGTGGTCCTGGCCGCTTCCCTCCCCCTCTACCGGCCCTGGATAACCCTCGCGACCACCCTGATCCTGTTGCTGTGGTTCTTCGCACGCGGATTACGGCGGCGCGTCGCCCGT
>JAOZUP010000063.1:0-10353 GCA_029938595.1 Thermoanaerobaculales bacterium
TGCTGTCGCCGGCATCGTCGTTTGTCACCGGTGTCGTGGTGCCGGTGGACGGCGGGTTTTCCGCTTTCAGCGGCGTCTGAGGTCAGCAGTCGAAACGAGGAGACGAGTTGATGAGTGATTACCCGGAAGCAGCCCGGCCATTGGCAGAGCTCACTCCAAGGCACGAGTTCTTCGTTGGCATCGACTCGGACGGTTGCGCCTTCGACACCATGGAGGTCAAGCACAAGGAGTGCTTCATCCCCGAGATCATCAAGGTCTGGGGTCTGCAGCCGGTGTCGAAGTACGCCCGTGAGGCCGCGGAGTTCGTCAACCTGTACTCGAAGTGGCGGGGAATTAACCGCTGGCCGGCGCTGACGATGGTCTTCGACCTCCTCGCTGAGCGCCCGGAGGTCGAAGCGCGCGGGGTCGAGATTCCCTCAGCGCCGCGGCTGCGGGAGTTCATCAAAGACGACAACTACCCCAAGAGCAACGACGGTCTCGCGGCGTACATGAGCGTTTTTCCCGACTCCGAGCTCGACCGGGCCATGGCGTGGACCACTGGCGTCAACGACGCGGTGGCCGACATGGTGCACGGCGTGCCGCCGTTTCCGTGGGTGCGGGAAAGCCTGGCCGCGCTCGCCGATACGGCGGATCTCATCGTGGTTTCGGCAACCCCGGTGGAGGCGCTGACCCGCGAGTGGCACGAGCACGACATTGCGCGCTACGTGCGGGTGATTGCCGGCCAGGAGATGGGCAAGAAGGCGCTTCACCTGGAGCTGGCCGCAGCCGGCAACTATCCGGCCGACCGCATCCTGATGATCGGGGACGCCCCGGGCGACAGGAAGGCCGCGGTCGCCAACGGCGCCCTCTTTTTCCCCATCAATCCGGGTTATGAGGAGGCGTCGTGGCGGCGCTTCCTTGATGAGGCAATGCAACGCTTCTTCGACGGGACCTACGGAGGGGAATACGAGTCGGCCCTGATCGCAGAGTTCGAGAACCTTCTCCCGGAGACGCCGCCGTGGAAGAGCTGACCCGGCTGCGGACCGCGGCGGTTTCAGGCGCCGGCGCCCGCACGCGGGCGATGACCGAGGCCGAGATCCGTGCCCTGCTTACCGAGGCTCTCGACGTGGCTGATCTTGCTGGCCGGCGGGTGCTGGTGATCATCCCAGACAGCACCCGCACGGCGCCGATCGCTCTGATGTCCGCGATCCTCAGCGAAATCCTGGAAGCCAAGGTCGAGGCCCTCGACTACCTGGTCGCGCTCGGCACCCATCCGGCTATGGACGACGCGGCCCTGAGTCGATTGCTGGGACGGGAGGTGAAGGGCGGCAGGGTGGGCGACTCGCGGGTCTTCAATCACCGCTGGGATCTGCCCGAGACATTTGTCACCCTCGGTACGATCTCCGCCTCCGAGGTGGCTGCAGCGACCGGTGGGCGACTCGAAATGGATGTGCCGGTGCGGCTCAACCGTCTTGTCGCCGAGCCGGACGGCGATTCGCCCTATGACCGGATCATCGTCTGTGGGCCGGTCTTTCCCCACGAGGTGGCAGGTTTTTCCGGCGGCAACAAGTACTTCGTTCCCGGAGTGGCCGGCCCCGAGGTCATCGACGTGACCCACTGGGTGGGGGCGCTGCTGACCAGCCGGGGGATCATCGGCGTGCGCGACACCCCGGTACGGCGGCTCATCGACCGCGCCGCATCCTTCGTCCCGACCCCGTCACTGCTGATCGCCCTGGTGATGCACGGTCAGGCCCTGCAGGGCGTTTTCGTCGGCGACATGGAGGAGGCGTGGTGGGCGGCGACAGAGCTCTCGGCGGAACTCGACATCATCGTCGTCGAGCGTCCCTTCAAGCGGGTGCTGTCGGTGATGCCTGAGATGTACGACGATCTGTGGACCGGCGCCAAGGGGATGTACAAGCTCGAACCCGCGATCGCCGACGGCGGCGAGGTCGTAATCTACGCACCGCACATCAACGAGGTCTCGTACGTTCACGGACACCATCTCGACGAGGTCGGCTATCACGTGCGCGACTACTTCCTCGCCCAATGGGACCGCTTCAAACATATCCCCTGGGGGGTGTTGGCACACTCGACCCACCTCCGGGGCGACGGCACCTTTGTGGACGGAGTTGAGAAGCCGCGGATTCGGGTCACGCTGGCCACCGGGATTCCAAAAGAGCGATGCGAGCGGATCGGCCTCGGGCATATGGATCCAGACAGTGTGGTCTTGAGTGAGTGGGAGAGCCGGGAGGACGAAGGCATCCTGCTGGTGCCCCGAGCCGGCGAGAAGTTGTATCGAGTGAAAGGCGACGGCTGAGGCCGTCGATCGAGGAGGAGCAGAAATGGGAAATGCGGACATCGGGCTCATCGGGCTCGCGGTGATGGGCCAGAACCTGGTTCTCAACATGGACGACCACGGCTTCCGGGTGGCGGTCTTCAACCGCACCCTGACGACGGTGGACGAGTTCCTCGAAGGGAGTGCCAAGGGCACCAAGATCGTCGGCGCGCACTCGCTCGAGGAGCTGGTTGATGCGCTCGCGAAGCCGCGGCGGGTGATGCTGCTGGTCAAGGCCGGCCGGCCCGTGGACGAGTTCATCGACCGGTTGATTCCCCTCCTGGAAGCCGGAGACATCATTATCGACGGCGGTAATTCCAACTATCACGACACCATCCGCCGCACGAAGCGGGTCGAGGCCGAGGGTCTGCTGTACATCGGCACCGGGGTGTCGGGTGGCGAAGAGGGGGCCCGCCTCGGTCCCTCGATCATGCCCGGCGGATCGTTGGTGGCCTGGCCCCACGTCAAGCCGATCTTTCAGGCCATCGCGGCCAAGGTTGAGGACGGATCCCCGTGCTGCGAGTGGGTCGGGGAGAATGGCGCAGGCCATTTCGTCAAGATGGTCCACAACGGCATCGAGTACGGTGACATGCAGTTGATCTGCGAGTCCTACCAGCTGATGAAGGAGGGACTCGGCCTCGACCACGATCGGATGCACGACATCTTCGCCCAATGGAACCAGGGCGAGCTCGACTCCTATCTGATCGAGATCACCCGCGACATCCTCGCCGTTCGGGACGACGACGGCGAACCGGTGGTCGAGAAGATCCTCGACACCGCCGGCCAGAAGGGCACCGGTAAGTGGACCGCGAGGTCGGCGCTGGATATGGGGATTCCGCTGACCCTTATCGCCGAGGCGGTGCTGGCGCGATTCCTGTCGGCGCTCAAGGAGGAGCGGGTGGCGGCGGCAAAGGTCTTGCGCGGTCCGGATGTCTCCTTCAATGGCGATGTCGATGCGTTTGTCGAAGATCTTCGACAGGCTCTGTACGCCGCCAAGATTGTGTCCTACGCCCAGGGCTACATGCTGATGCGGGCAGCGGCCGGGACCTATGGTTGGCGCCTGAACAACGGTGGGATTGCGCTCATGTGGCGCGGCGGGTGCATCATCCGCTCGGCCTTCCTCGGCAAGATCAAGGAGGCTTTCGACCGCGACCCGGAGCTCAGCAATCTGCTCCTCGATCCCTATTTCAAAGAACAGATCGAGGCCGCACAATCCGCCTGGCGACGGGTGGTGGCGAAGGCGGTGGAGCTTGGTATTCCGGTGCCGGCGATGTCGAGCGGGTTGGCCTTCTTCGACGGTTACCGCCACGAGCGCCTACCGGCCAATTTGCTGCAGGCGCAGCGCGACTACTTTGGCGCCCACACCTACGAGCGGGTGGACCGAAAGCGCGGTGAGTTCTTCCACACCGATTGGACCGGGCATGGCGGGGATGTCACGGCGAGGACCTACGACGCATGACGGAGCAAGTCATCAGTGATCAGTTATCAGTGATCAGACCGAACCAACGATCAAAAAATAACGATCACTGGTTACTCCTAAGTAACTCGGCTGGCTGCGGTAGCTGTAGCGAGCCGCGAAGCGGCGATAGATACATAGCCTGGGGCGTCAGCCCCAGGACAGGGAACGCTCAACCCCGTGAGCCCTGGAGAGGCGACAGAATGGGGTCGCGGCGTGAGCCGCGACCATCGGCACTGGATTGTCTGTCGCCGCTTCGCGGCTTCTTCGATTTTTCAACCGTCAATCCTGGGGCTGACGCCCCAGGCTACATATCTGTCGCTCCTTCGGAGCTCAAACCAGGGCTTCACTCCGGAGAAACTTCACGGAGTTTCTTCTTCGGTGTCTCTCGAAGAATCGCGGGTGGAACGCTGATCACTCGCCGCTGATAAGGAATACCGCTGACTCGGCGCCAGGAGGAGACTGACGTGGCTGGATCAAAAAATGTGGTGGTTGCCCAGTCGGGGGGGCCGACGCCGGTGATTAACAGCTCGTTGCTGGGGGTCATCGAGGCCTGCCGCGACCTGCCGCAGTCGTTCGGGACGGTCTACGCCGGCTACCACGGGATCGAAGGGGTGCTCCGCGAGGAGCTTCTGAACCTCAGCGCGCAAGATCCGGCGGAGATCGCCCTCCTCCGCACGACCCCGGCCGCCGGTTCGATCGGCACCTGCCGCTACAAGCTCAAGGCCGGACAGGACGAGGACCTCGAGCGCATTGTCGAGATCTTCCGCGCCCATGACGTCGGCTACTTCTTTTACATCGGCGGCAACGACTCGATGGACACTGCCCACAAGGTGGCCGAACTCGCGCGCGAGCGGGGTCTCGAGGTGGTGGCGACCGGGGTGCCAAAGACCATCGACAACGATGTCGGCGACAGCGAGTTTCAACTCATCGACCACACCCCGGGTTACGGCAGCGTCGCCCGTTACTGGGCGCTCAACGTGCAGACCGCGAACGAGGAGAACGCCGGTTCATCCCCCTCGGATCCGGTGCTGGTGATGCAGGCGATGGGGCGCAAGATCGGTTTCATTCCGGCGGCGGCGAGACTCGCGGACCCGGACCGGGAGATGCCGTTGTTGATTTTTCTTCGCGAGTCAGGACTCGGTCTCGAGGCGCTGACCGACCACGTCAACGACACCCTCAAGCAACGCGGCCGCGCGCTGGTTATCGTTAGCGAGGGCTTCGACGTCGGTGAAATTGGCGAGCGCAGGGACAGCTTTGGCCACACGACCTTCTCGTCGAGCGAGATGACCGTGGCCCAGATCGTCGTCAATCACCTCAACCGGGTGGGGCTTGGGGCGCGCGGTTCGGCGCGCGGTAACACCCCGGGCACCGACCAGCGCGACAGCATCGTTCACGCATCGACGGTGGACCTCGAGGAGGCCTACAAGGTCGGCCGGCATGCAGTGGAAGTCGCGGCAAACGCTGGCTCCGGCTTCATGGCAACCATCCTGCGCGAGCGTGGTCCGGTCTACAAGGTGCGCTACGACAAAGTGCCGCTCGAAGTCGTCGCCAACTCCGAGCGTTCATTCCCCGATGCCTGGATCGACCCATCGCGAACCGACGTCAGCGACGATTTCCTCACCTACGCCCGCCCTCTGATCGGCGACGCGTGGCCGGAGGTGCCTCTCGAGGGCGGCCTGCAACGCTTCGCCCGTCTGCAGCCGGTTTTCGCCGACCCGAAGCTCGCCGAGTACGTGCCGGGAGCCCACCGTGGGTGATGGCCGCCGTTGCCGGATCCTGCTGGTTGCGGTGCTGGTTTTCGGATCGTTTGGCGCGTTTGCTGCCGAGGACTTGAGCATTCCCACCGTGGTGTTTCCGACTGCACCGGTGATCGACGGGGTCCTCGACGACGAGGTCTGGGAAACCGCCGCGACGGTCGAGGGGTTCGTCCAGTTCCAGCCGGAGTTCGGGGTGCCCTCGCCTTTCCGCACGGTTGTGCTGGTCGGCTACACCTCAGAGGCCCTCTACGTGGCCTTTCGGTGCTTCGATTCGGACCCCGGCAAGATCGCCGCCGCGGTCACATCTCGTGACGGCAATCTCAAGAATGATGACTCGGTGACGGTTCTGCTCGACACCAACCTCGACCGCCGCACCGCCTACTACTTCGCCACCAATTCGCTTGGTGTGCAGTTGGACGGCAAGGTGGCGGACAACGGCCGCACCGTGGACGACAAGTGGGACGCGACCTGGATCTCGGCCTCCGCCCGTACGTCCGAGGGTTGGACGGCGGAGTTCGAGATCCCGTTTCGCATGCTCCGGTTCGAAAGTGGCGAGGACGTCAGTTGGGGGGCCAACTTCCGCCGGCGGGTTCCCCGGAGGTTCGAGACCTCGTTGTGGTCGGGTCCGGGCGAGGATGTCTGGAGGGTCTCGGAGTTTGGGATCCTCGCCGGCCTTGAAGTCGAACCGCAGGGTCTGAAGAAGTTCGCGGTCATCCCGTATGGGCTGGTAGTGGCCGAGAAGGGACATGGCATCGAGACCAAGTTCGGTGGCGACATCAGGTTCCGCGTCACGAGCGATCTCAGCGCCGATGTCACCATCAATCCTGATTTTGCCCTGATCGAGGCCGACGTGGAAGAGATCAACCTCTCGCGTTTCGAGCTTTTCGTGCCCGAGAAGAGGCCGTTTTTCCTCGAGGGTATCGAGATGTACAGCCAGCGGATCCGCCAGTTCTACAGCCGCCGGATCGGCGACATTACCGCGGGCGGGAAGATGGTTGGCGGACTCGGGGGGTTCGATCTCGCTGTCCTCGCGAGCCGCGCCGATCTCTATTCAGAGGAGGTGGATGGAACTCTATCGAGCACTGCCGCCGACTACACCGTGCTGCGGGTGCAGCGGGGCGTCTTCGGGCCCTCGACCATCGGCCTGCTGGCCGCCAATCGCCGTGTCGAGGGGGAGAATGTTGGCTCAGTCGGCGTCGATATGACCCTCTTCTTCACCGATACGCTCGGTATGACGGGCCAGTTCATCCGCTCGCACGGACCGACCAACGACGGCACGGTCGGCTGGTTCCTGCGCCCCGCCTTCGACTCGGCCAACACCCATTTTCACATCCGTTACGGCTCCCTCGACGCCGGTCTGGGTGAAAACGTCAACGCCATCGGGTTTCTGAGGGATGACGACCGCCGGGAGTGGGACGCTAATATCGAGCACACATTCTGGTTCGACAACGGCGCCTTCGAAAAAATCGAGGGCGATCTCAACTACAACCGCTACACCAGCCAGGAGGGAGTGCTGCGGAGGGAGGAGACCGATGCCGAGTTTAAGTTCGTCTTCAGCAGCCGCTGGGAGGTCGAACTCGAGTACGTCGATGAGTTCCGGCTCGAGGAGACGGAGTTCGACAACTCGATCGCGAGCGTCAAGGTCGGATACGACAACCGGGCCGGACGGTCGATCTTCGTCGGCGTGGGCACGGGCAAGAACTTCGGCAGTGATCTGAATCTCGCAACCCTCGAGCTCCAGTACCGGTTGTCGAAAGCGTGGGAACTCTCCTACGAATTGACCTGGCTCGAGCTTGATCCGGATCCCGAGATGGAAAGCACCTGGATTCACGTCCTCCGCTCCAGCTATTACTTCACCAACGATCTCTTCGTCTCCCTCTTCGTCCAGACCAACTCCGTGATCAGCAAGGAAAACGTCCAACTACTGGGCGTGTGGCGATTCAAACCGCCGTTCGGCTCGCTGCAGATCGCCTATCAGAAGGGCACCTCCGAGATCGGAACCCCCTCAGAACAGGGGGACACTCTGTTCACCAAGCTTTCATGGGTTTTTTGAGAAAAGGAGCAGTTATGAAATCTCGCACCACCGCCCGTTGGACCGGCGTCGTTTTTTTCCTCGGTGTCCTCGTCGCCGTGTCGGCGGCGACAGCCGCCACGCCGAGCCACACGGGGTATCCGCGCCTGATGCAGGGGCCCATGGTCGGCGCTGTCGAACCGACCGAGGTCAGGATCTGGATCCGCACCAGCGGCGAGTTTCCGGTCTCGATCCAGTACGACACGACCCCGGAGTTCGGCTCGTACCGAGAGACCAAACCGGTGACGGCGCTCAAAGCCAATGACTACACCGAGGTCATCACCATCACCGGCCTCGAACCGGCGACCGAGTACTTCTACAGGATCACGACAGACGGGATCCCCGACCGGTACCTCAAGAAGCTCAAACCGCTGCGTTTCAAGACGGCGCCGAAGGCCGGGGCTGACGCCGACCTCCGGATCGCCTTTGGATCCGGCAGCAAATGGCAGGACGATCGCGTCCAGCCGATCTGGTCGTGGGTAGAGCACTACGACCCCGACATCGTGTTCTGGATCGGTGACAATATCTACGGCGATGCCCTTGACCCGGACATCCTGCGCGAGGAGTACCGGCGGCAGCGCGAAGTCACTGCCCTGCAGCCGATTCTCCACAACATTTCGCACCTGGCGCTCTGGGATGACCACGATTTCGGACTCAACAACCACGACCGGACCAACCCGGTGAAGGAGGGGGCTTATAGGGCCTTTCGCGAATACTGGGCCAACCCCTCCTTTGGACTGGCGGACCTCAAGGGCATCTTCTTCAAGTACACATGGGGTAAGATCGACTTCTTCTTCCTCGACGGACGCTGGTACCGCGACCCGGACGAGGACCCCAACCATCCTGACAAGACAATGCTCGGGGCGGCGCAGCTCGAGTGGCTCGAGAAGGAGCTTGATTCGAGCTCAGCGGTCTTCAAGGTTCTGGTGTCGGGTGGTGGGTGGAGCAAGGCGAAAGGCGAATTTGGAGATTCCTGGGCCGGTTTCCTGCACGAACGCAATCGTCTCTTCGACTTCATCCGCGACCGGGACATCACCGGTGTGGTCCTGTTGTCCGGGGACACCCACATCGGCGAGCTCAACGTCATTTCGTGGTCCGAGAACGGCGGCTACGATTTCTACGACATGGTCAGCTCCCCGTTCGCACAGGTCACCCCCGATAGTTGGCTCGAACGGAGGCCAGAACGGCGGATTTGGCCGGTCTACTTCCAGGGCAGCAACTTCGGTCTGGTAGAGTTCTTCATGGGCGACGACCCGCGGTTGGTCTTCCAGTTGATCGACATCCACGGACGACGGGTGAGGGGGCCTTTCGAGCTCCACGCGTCGGAGCTGGTCAATGGTGTCACCTCCTGGCCTTCAAAGGTGACCAATCTTCCCAGACAGCGGCAGGAGCACTACAACGCCGGCGAGGGTTACTATGAGATACCGGTGGAGGATTGAAGTTCAACTCGACTCGGTTGTGGATGGAGGGCGCACAATGACGTTTGTATCTTTGGATCGAGTGAAGCTGATTTGTATCACGGCGGTGGCCTGTGGATTGTTGCTCGCGGGGGTCTCGCCCGTGACGGCCGCGGACGAGGGTCCTGTCGATGGACTGGTGTTCATCGTTGCGGCAGACATGCGGAGATTCGCAGTCGACGGCGAGCCGCCGAAGAACTTTTCCGGTGCGTGTGAGGCGATCAAGGAGGTCGGCGCAGGGGCGTTCATGATCAGCCCAGGTGATCTCGACGTGCACCCGCCGACGGCGGTTCGGGACATGATTGACAATGTTCTCGGCGAGGACTACCCGTGGTATCCGGTGCTCGGCAATCACGACCCCGAGTCGCCGTCGACCATGAGGTATCTCCGCAAGTACAACCAGACCGTGCCCAACGTGGTCAACCGGGGTCCTGAAGGCTGCGAGACGACGACCTTCTCCTTTGACTGGGCCAACACCCACTTCGTGGTCCTCAACCAGTACTACGACGGAGCTAAGGATTGGGGTCTCGAAGGCGACGTCGTGCCGGAGCTCCTCGAGTGGTTGGAGGCCGACCTGGCCGCCAGCGCCAAGAAGCACATCTTCGTATTCGGACACGAACCGTTGATCCCGATGCCCGACATGGACAACGGCAGGATTCGCCACCAGGGTGATTCGCTCGATGAAAATCCGGAGAACGCGTTTGCTTTCCATCAGCTACTGCTGAAACACGGGGTGGACGCGTACATCTGCGGCCACACCCACGGCACCTCGTACGCCAAAATCAACGGCCTCTGGCAGCTCGACCCAGGACATGCGCGGGGCCTCGAGGAGGCTTCTTACGCGGACCAGATGTACGCGGCGATCGGCCGCGCCATCGAAGAGGGCCGGCAGCGAGGCGTCGGTGAGGCCAACTCACTCAGACAGCTCTACCGGGACGATCCATACCACATTGATTACTGGTTCAAATACCTGGGGTTGAAGGATCAACCGGTCATTCAGACTCTGGCCCAGTTCTACGACGAGTACAGCAACGATCCCGAAGCCCGCGACCGCTACTACGAGGCTCAAATCAAGGGTCGCGGCCAGGCCAGGTCCACGTTTCTGAGGATCATCGTCGGGTCTGATGTCACTGTCGAGATCCACCGCGACGATGCCCACGGGGGGCCCTACACCCTGAGGAAGACGGTGTTGCTCGATTGACAGGACCGATCGAGGCTACCGCGACGTGTCACGGCGTAGCGCGCCCTGTCACGGCGTAGCCCGCAGTGCGAAGCCGGAAGTGCGAAGCCGGAAG